>NZ_JBOHCV010000647.1:0-39937 GCF_050698815.1 Streptomyces sp. | reverse complement strand
GTCACGGCGGGGCGCACCTTCACCTACGAGGTGCTCGCGGGATGCGCCGAGCGGATCGCCCGGACGCTCCGTGAGTCCGGCGTCGCGCCCGGCGCCCTCGTCGCCGTCGCCGCGCCGCCGGGATGGGAGCAGATCGCGTCGGTGCTGGGCGTGCTGACCGCCGGCGCGGCCTATGTGCCGGTCGACCCCGGCTGGCCGCCGGACCGGCTCCGTTACGTGCTCCAGGACACTGGTGCCGCCGCCGTCCTCACCAGCCGGGCCGGGCTGCACGCGCTCACCGCGCTCACGAGCGTGCCCGTACTGCCCGTCGACGCACCGGAGGCCGGTGAGGCCGGCCCCGCCCCGGCGGGGGAGCCGCCGGAGACGGCCCGGCAGCCGGGCGACCTCGCCTACGTCATCTACACCTCGGGCTCCACGGGCCGCCCCAAGGGGGCGATGCTGGACCACCGCGGGCCGCTCAACACCGTCACCGAGATCAACCGCCGCTTCGGCGTGAACTCGGACGACGTGGTGTTCGGCATCTCCTCGCTCTGGTTCGACCTGTCGGTCTACGACATCTTCGGCACCCTGGAGGCCGGCGCCGCACTCGTGCTCGCCGAACCCGGCCGGCCCGACCCCGCCGCCTGGACCCGGACCGTACGGGAGCGGGGGGTCACGGTCTGGAACTCCGTGCCCGCCCTCATGCAGCTCTTCGTCGAGGAGGCCGAGGGAGCGGGACTGCGGTTCCCCGGGCTGCGCACCGTACTGCTGAGCGGCGACTGGATCCCGGTCGGACTCCCGGACCGGATACGGGCGGTCGCGCCCAACGCCCGGGTGATCAGCCTCGGCGGCGCCACCGAGGCGTCGATCTGGTCCATCTGCTACCCCGTCGACCGGACCGACCCGGACTGGACGAGCATCCCGTACGGGAAACCGCTCGCCAACCAGAGCTGGCACATCCTCGACGAACTCGGGCGGGACGTCCCGGACCAGGTCACCGGACAGCTCTTCATCGGCGGCGCGGGTGTCGCCCTCGGATATCTGGGGGACGCCGAGAAGACCGCGTCCGCCTTCGTGCGCCACCCCGTCACCGGCGAACGGCTGTACCGCACCGGCGACCTCGGGCGCCGTCTTCCGGGCGGGGACATCGAGTTCCTCGGCCGGATGGACTTCCAGGTGAAGATCCAGGGGTTCCGCGTCGAACCCGGCGAGGTCGAGCACGCGCTGCTGGACCTCCCCGACATCGGGCAGACGGCCGTCGTGGCGCGCGGGACCGACTCCGGGAAGCAGCTGGCGGCCTTCGTGACCGCCAAGGAGGGCTGCCCCGCGCCGGTACCGTCCGCGGTGCGGGCCGCCCTCGCCGAACGGCTGGTCGGCTACATGGTGCCCAGTCATATCGCCGTGCTCGAACGCCTGCCGCTGACCTCGAACGGCAAACTGGACCGCAAGGTCCTGGAGGCCCTGAGCACGGCCGACATCGACGGCCGTCAGCTCCCCGCCGAACCCGTGACCGCCACCGAGCGGACCCTGGTGGAGATCTGGCAGTCGGTTCTGGCGCACGAGCCGATCGGGGTGCACGACGACTTCTTCGACCTGGGTGGGCAGTCCTTCACCGCGCTGCGGGTGATCGGGCAGATCGTCCGACGGCTGGGACACCGCGTCCCGCTGGGCGCGTTGCTGGAACGCCCCACCGTCGCCGGCCTGGCGCAGTGGCTCGACACCCGGCAGAGCGACTGGACTCCCCTGGTACAGCTGCGGTCCTCCGACGGCGACGAGGACCCCTGGTTCTTCGTCCATCCGGCCGGCGGCAACGTGCTGTGCTACCGGTCGCTGGCCGAAGCACGCGACCGGCCGTTCCTCGCGTTCCAGGCCCCCGGCCCCGCCACCGGCCAGGAACCGGTGGACAGCGTGCCGGAGCTGGCGGCCCTCTATGTCGCGGCGCTGACGGACGTACGGGCGCAGGGTCCGTACCGGGTCGGCGGCTGGTCCTCGGGCGCCGTGATCGCGGCCGAAGTGGTCCGGCTGCTGGAGGCGCGCGGCGACCGGGTCGAACGGCTGGCGGTGATCGACTCGCCCGCGCCGGTGGCGCCGCGGGCGAACGCCGACGAGACGCAGCTGCTCCTGTGGTTCCTCGAGGACCTCGACATCGGCTTCGACCCGAACGCCCCCGGCGTCTCGGAACTGCCCGGTCCCGAGGGGCCCCAGGCGTCCGTCCGGCTCGGCCGCGCGCTCGATGCGCTTCGTGAGCGGGGCCTTGCCGACACCGGGCTGGACCGTGAGGGCCTGGCCGACACCTTCGCGGTGTTCCGGGCCGTGGTGGAGGGCTGCGACCGCTACACCGCGTCCCCTGTCGCCGCCGACATCACAGTGCTGCGGGCCCGGGACGGCCAGGTCAGCGAGTTCGCCGACCACCCCTTCGCGGCGGACCCCGACTGGGGCTGGTCCGCGCTGACCACGGGCGCCGTGAACGTCCTGAGCGTTCCCGGTACCCACCACACACTGCTCGGCGGCGCGTCGGTGGACATCGTCGCCGACGCACTGGACAGCACACCGCATCACGGTCGGCGGGCCCGGTGACCGGGGCAGCGGGAGACGGAGGAGGACGATCCACGGTGATTCAGGACCTGCTCGGCGAACTGCAGCTGCGCGGCATCAAGCTGCGCCTGACCGACGGACGGCTGGACGTGGTGGCCCCGGCCGGTGCGCTGACCGCGCAGTTGCGGGACGAGCTGCGCGCTCAGCGCGACGATCTCATCGCGATGCTCCAGGGCGTGGCGGCGAGCCCGGAAGCGGGCACCGTCGTGCCCCGGCCCGCAGACCGCCACGAACCCTTCCCCCTGACCGACATTCAGCACGCCTACTGGGTCGGCCGCGGCTCCGCGGTCGAACTCGGCGGCGTGTCCACCCACATCTACTTCGAACTCGAACGCGAGGGGTTGGACCAGGACCGGCTGGAGAGCAGTCTCCGGGCGGTCATCGACCGCCACGACATGCTCCGCGCGGTCATCGGCCCTGACGGTATGCAGCGCATTCTGCCCGCGGTCCCCGAGTACCGGATTCCCGTCGCCGACCTGCGCGGCCTGGTCCCGGAGAAGCAGGAGCAGGAGACCCTGCGCACCCGGGAGGAGATGGACCACCAGGTCCTGCCCGCGGACCGCTGGCCGCTGTTCGACATCCGCGCCTCGTGGCTCGGGGACGATCTCCTGCGCCTGCACATCAGTCTCGACACCCTGATCCTCGACGGCTACAGCATGTATCTGCTCTTCCAGGACTGGCGCCGCTTCTACGAGGACCCCGACTGGTCGCCGGAGCCGCTGGACCTCTCCTACCGCGACCATGTGCTGGCCGAGGCGGCGGCACAGGAGGGCAGTCGCTACCGGGCGGCGGAGAAGTACTGGCTCGACCGGCTGCCCGAGCTGCCGCCGGCGCCGGCTCTGCCGCTCGCCGTGCAGCCCGGCACGATCGGCCGGCCCGAGTTCAGCCATCGCGGCGGACGGCTGCCGGCCGCGCAGTGGGCAGCCGTGAAGGAGTTCGCCCGGCAGTTCGGGGTCACCCCGTCCGCCGTGCTCATGGCCGCCTACGCGGACGTGCTGCGGACCTGGTCCAGCGAGCCCGACTTCACGCTCGACCTGACCCTGTTCAACCGCCCGCAGTCCCACCCGCGCATGGGCGAACTCATCGGCGACTTCACCTCCGTCACCCTCCTCGCGGTGCCGGCGCGCCCGGGTGAGGCGTTCGCCGCCCGGGTGCGGCGGCTCCAGCAGCAGCTCATGCGGGACCTGGAGTACCCCGAGTTCAGCGGTGTCCGGGTGTTGCGCGAACGGTCCCGCCGCGAGGGAGGTGGGTTCGGTGCCTCCATGCCGGTGGTCTTCACCAGCGCGCTGGTGCTGGGGACCGGGGGTGAGGCCCCCTCGGAGGGGATCCGGTTCTTCGGTGACGAGGTGTACGGCGTCACCCAGACCCCCCAGGTGTGGCTGGACCACCAGGTGACCGAGGAGCGGGGCGACCTGCTGTTCAACTGGGACGCGGTCGAGGCGCTCTTCCCCGCCGGTGTGCTGGACGACATGTTCGACGCCTACCGCGCCACCCTGGACCGGCTTGCCGCCGACCCCGGTGCATGGGCGGAGCCGACGGCATCGCCCGCACCGCCCGAGTGGCAGCTGCAGGAGCGGCGCGCCGCCAACGACACCGGGGCGCCGATCCCGGCCCGTACCCTCGGCGAACTCGTCGGGTCCCGGGCCCGCACCTGTCCCGACGCGACCGCGGTGATCGACGAGAACGGCGAGCACAGCTTCCGCGAGGTCATGGAGGGCGCGGCCCGGCTGGCACACCGGCTGGTCGAACTGGGCGCCACCCGGGACACGTTGATCGGGGTCGTGCTCGACAGGGGCGTGGACCAGGTCGTCGCCGTGCTCGCCGTCGCCCTGTCGGGCGCGGCGTATCTGCCGGTCAGCCCGGACTGGCCGACCGCCCGGCGGCACCAGCTGCTGGAGCGGGGCGGGGCGCGGATCGTGGTGACGGACCCCGAGGCGCGCGACGGGCTCGACTGGCCGGCCGGTGTCCACCTCGTCACCGCGGCGGATCCCGAGGTCACCGGCGCCGGCACCGCGCCCCCGGAGGTCGATGTCCGGCCGGAGGACCTGGCCTACGTCATCTTCACCTCCGGGTCGACCGGACAGCCCAAGGGCGTGATGATCGACCATCAGGCCGCGGCCAACACCCTCCAGGACATGAACGAGCGTTTCGCGGTGGGCCCCGAGGACCGGGTGCTCGCCCTGTCGGCGCTGAGCTTCGACCTCTCGGTCTACGACGTGTTCGGCGCGCTCGCGGCCGGAGCGGCGGTCGTCGTGCCGGCCCGCGGCCGCGGGCACGATCCGCTGCACTGGGACGAGCTGGTACGGCGCCACGGCGTGACGGTCTGGAACTCGGTCCCCGCCCTGATGCAGGCGTGGACCGAGGCCTGCGCCGCCGGGGAGCGGGAGGGCGGAGAAGAGTCGGGTGTCCGGCTGGTCCTGCTCAGCGGCGACTGGATCCCCGTCACCCTTCCCGCGGCTGTACGGGCGCGGCATCCCCGGGCACAGGTGGTGAGTCTGGGAGGCGCCACGGAGGCGTCCATCTGGTCCGTTCACCACCCGATCGGGGACGTGCCGCCGGAATGGACGCGGATCCCGTACGGCAAGCCCCTCGCCAACCAGACCCTGTACGTACTCGACGCGTACCTCGAACCGTGCCCGGTGTGGACCACGGGGGAGATCTGTATCGGCGGGGTGGGCGTGGCCCGGGGCTACTGGGGAGCGCCCGAGCTGAGCGCGGAGCGCTTCGTCGTCCATCCGGTGACCGGCGAACGCCTGTACCGCACCGGGGATCTCGGCCGCTACCTGCCGGGTGGGGACATCGACTTCCTCGGGCGCGCGGACTTCCAAGTGAAGATCAACGGATACCGCATCGAGCTCGGCGAGATCGAGGCGGTGCTGCGCCTCGCGCCGGGCGTCGCCGACGCGCTGGTCGGGGTGGAGAGCAACCCGGCGACCGGCGGACGTCAGCTCGTCGCGCATCTCGTCGCCGAGGACGGGGCCGTCCCGCCCGCCGGCGGGACCGACACCTCCCGCGCCAGCGCCGTCCGCGCCGCCGTCGAGAAACTGCTGCCGGGCTACATGGTTCCCCACCACTTCCTCTTCATCGACACGGTGCCGCTCAGCGCCAACGGCAAGGTCGACCGGAGTGCCCTGCCCACGCCGTGGGCCGAACTGGCGCCGAAGGAGCAGACCGCCCCCCGTGGCGATCTGGAGAGCCGGCTGATGGGGATGTGGGCCGGGGTGCTCGAACGGGACGACTTCGGCGTCGACGACAACTTCTTCGAGCTGGGCGGCGATTCGCTGCACGCGGTACGCATCCTGACGATGATCCGACAGGAGATCGGTCTCGAACAGGACACGGATGACGACTTGGGGATGCTCTTCGACTTCCCCACGATCGCGGAACTCGCCAACCGGCTCGCCGGCCGGCCGGAGCAGTGACGGCATGCCAGAAACCGCTGCCGGCGGAACGGCACAGGGCACAGTGACGGTCGAGGGGCACTGGGACGAGGTGATCGTCGGAGCCGGCTCCGCGGGCGCGACCCTCGCCGGCAGGCTGTCCGAGGACCCCGGCCGCCGGGTCCTGCTCCTGGAGGCCGGGCCGGACGACCACGGCGACACCCCCGGTTCGCCCGACAACCCCGTACTGTCAGGGGCCAATTGGGACCACTCCGCCTACGTCCACGAGGAGGCCGGGGACGGACGGCGTTACCCGTACGTGGTGGGCAGGACCGTCGGCGGCTCCTCCGCGGTGAACGGCGCCCTCGCGCTGCGCGGTCTGCCGGGTGACTTCGACGCCTGGGCGGCCGCGGGCAACCCCGCCTGGTCGTGGGAGAAGGTACTGCCGTACTTCGTCCGGCTCGAGTCCGACGGCGACGTCAAGGGGCCCGAGCACGGCAGTGACGGACCCCTGCCCGTCCGGAGGCAGTCCGAGGACGAGTTCGGGCCCCTCTCGTCCGGATTCCTGCGCGCCTGCCGCGATCTCGGCGTGCCGACGGTGGCCGATCTCAACGCGGCCGGCTGCGCCACAGGGGCGGGGCCCATTCCCCGCAACGAGGCCGGCGGCCGGCGCGTGTCGACAGCCGAGGCCTACCTCGCCCCCGCCCGGCACCGGTCCAACCTCACGGTGGCCGGTCACTGCTCGGTCGCCCGGATCGTGTTCGACGGCGACAGGGCTGTCGGTGTGGAGGCCGTGCGCGACGGGCGGCCCGTCCGCATCGGCGCCGACCGCGTGACGCTGTCGACCGGGGCCATCGGCACGCCCGCGATCCTGCTGCGTTCCGGCATCGGCGCGGCCGGCGCACTGCTGCGGCTGGGCATACGTCCCGTCGCCGATCTGCCCGGGGTGGGCGCGAACCTGATGGAGCATCCGCTCGTCGCCCTGTGGGGGCTCCCCGGCCCCGCCGGCTCCCGGCCGGGGGAGCCCATGCACCAGGTACTGGCGCGGGTGGCGAGCACGGACGGCGCCCCCGACCTCAATCTCACCCTGGTCAACAACGTCTCCGACCTCGACGTGCCCGTGATGCGAGGGGTCCTCAAGGGCCGGACCGCGTTCTCCCTGCACGCCTCGCTGCTGACGCCGCGCTCCCGCGGCTCCGTCACCCTGCGGAGCGCGGAGCCGGACGCAAGTCCCGTGATCGAGCTCCGGCTGGCCTCGGACCCCTGGGACGTCGAACGCCTGATGGCAGGCACACGGATGCTCTGGGAGATGGTCAGGGGAAGCCGCCTCGCGCCGCTGCTGGAGCGCGTGTTCCTCTGGACCGACCGGACGGTGGAGGACGACGCCATGCTGCGCCGTGCCGTCTCCCGGTTCGTATGCCCGTCCTGGCACCCGGCGGGGACGGCCGTGATGGGCCCGGCTTCGAGCCGTGCGGCGGTCGTGGACGAGCGCTTCCGGGTGCACGCGGTGAGCGGACTGCGTGCCGTGGATGCCTCCGTGATGCCGACGATGCCGAGCGCGCCGACCAATCTCAGCTGCGTCATGCTGGGCGAGAGGGCGGCGTCGTGGAGCGCGTAGCGCCGATGGCCGGCACCCCGCGGCGGCGCGTTCCGCAGACCGGCTGGTGCGTACGGTGGGCGGCGGCCGACGACGCCCCCGTGCGGCTCTTCTGCCTGCCGCACACGGGCGGCGGAGCGGCGCTCTACCGGGACTGGGCCGAGCGGCTGGCCCCGTCCGTCGACGTCGTCTCCATCCGGCTGCCCGGGCGCGAGAACCGGTTCAGGGAGACGCCGTACCGGCGTCTCGACGAGCTCGTCGAAGCGCTGGTCCGGGCCGTGGAACCGCTCCTTGACCGGCCGCACGCCTGGTTCGGGCACAGCATGGGCGCGCTGATCGGCTACGAGCTGTGCCGGAAGCTGCGTGACCGGGGACTGCGGGAGCCGGAGCGCCTGCTGGTCTCCGGCCGCCGGGCCCCGCATCTGCCCTCCCGTCAGCCGCAGGTCCACGACGCGCCGGTCGGTGATCTCGTAGCGCACCTGAGAGAGCTGAACGGCACTCCGGCCGAGGTGCTCGACAACGCGGCCGCCCTGTCGGCGCTGCTGCCCATGGTGAGAGCGGACTTCGCGGTGTCCGAGACCTACCGCTGGCGCGAGAGCCGTCCGCTCGACTGTCCCGTGCTCGTCCTCGGCGGTCTGGACGACGCCGTCGCCAATCCCGGCGAACTGGCGGGCTGGCGGGAGCACTCGACCGCTGGCTGTGAGGTCCGGATGTTCGGCGGCGGCCATTTCTATCTGCACGAGGAAGCCCATGAGCAGGTCCTGGCGGCGCTGGCCGCCGAACTGCCGATGCCGGGCGCCGTACTCACCGGGAGGCAACAGTGACCGCGCATGACCTTTCCCCGACCCACAGCGTGTCCGCGCCCCCCGGTGCCGAGTTCCCGCTGACCGATCTCCAGGCGGCGTACATGGTCGGGTCGAGCCGGCTGATGGAGCTGGGCGGCTTCCGGCCGAATCTCTACACCGAGATCGACATCGTGGACTTCGACCCCGAGGCCGCGGGCCGGGCCGTCGATCTCCTGATAGCCCGTCACGAGCACCTGCGGACGGTCATGACCGAGGAGGGCGGCCAGCGGGTACTCGGTCCCGCCGAGTACCCGCCCTTCCGGCTTAGTGCGGTCGACCTGACCGGTCTCGCCGCACAGGAGCAGGAGGCCGAGATCCGCCGGACCCGGGAGCGGATGAGGGACCAGGGGCCGGCGCCCACCGACTGGCCGCTGTTCGAGATCGTCGCCCACCGCGTACGGCCGCACCGCACCCGGGTGCACTTCGCGATGAGCCTGCTGCTCCTCGACTCGACGAGCACCCGACGGCTCCAGGAGGAGTGGTGGCAGCTCTACCGTGACCCGACCGCCGAACTGCCGCCCCTGTCCGGCACGTTCCGCGAGTGTGTGCTGGCCCGCGTCGCGGACACGGAATCGGAGGCCCATCAGGCGCAGTGGCGGTACTGGGAGGCGCGGCTGGACTCGCTGCCCGACGCCCCCCGGCTGCCGCTCGCCCGGCCGGCCGGAAGCATCGAATCCGCCCGCCTGACCCGGCGCTCCTGCCTGCTGAGCCGCGAGCAGTGGCAGCAGTTCCGGGCCACCCTGCGTGCGCACCGTGTACTGCCGACGACCGGACTGCTCCACGTCTACGCGGAGGTGCTGGGGGCCTGGGCGGCCGCACCCAACTTCTGCCTCAACGTCCTGCACCAGAACTGGGTGGTCCGGCATCCCGAAGCGGCAGGCGTCGTCGGGCAGTTCAGCGCGACTCTGCCCCTGGAGATCGACCTCCGGGAGGACGAGGACTTCTTCGTACGGGCGGCCCGGCTCCAGCGCAGGCTCTGGAAGGACATGGAGCACTCCGACGTCAGTGCGATCCGGGTGACACGGGAGCTCGCGGCCCGGCGCGGCTGGACCTCGCGCGCGGCGCTGCCCTACGTCTTCAACAGCATGCTGGGCCCGGGGGAGCGGCCGGCCACCGGGAGGGGTGTGTGCCGGACGGTGACCTCCGCCCTGCGCACCCCCCAGGTGCTGATCGACCAGCAGGTCAAGGACGCCCCCGGTGGAGGTGTCGAGTGCGTGTGGGACATCGTCGACGACGCCTTCCCGGCGGGCCTCCCGGACGCGATGTTCGACGCCTACCGGAGCATGCTGGAGTCGCTCGCCGCGCCGGGCGGCGCCGGAGCCAGGCCCGGACCCCCGGCAGCGGTCCACCGGGACCTGGTCGAGGAGCTGAACACGACGGCTGAGGCGCCTCCGGCGGGCCGGCTGGAGGACGGTTTCCTTCAGCGGGCGGCGGAACAGCCGGACAGCCCGGCGATTCTGACGGCGCATCGCACGGTGACGTACGGGGAGCTGGAAGCGGTCTCGCGGTCCGTCGCCGTGTGGCTGCGCGACCACGGGGTCGGCCGCGGTGACGTGGTGCCCGTCGTGATGGACAAGGGCTGGGAACAGGTGGCGGCAGTCCTCGGTGTGCTGAGGGCCGGCGCCGCGTACTGCCCTGTGTCGGTGACCCTGCCCGCCGAGCGCATCGGTCGCCTGCTCGAAGCGACGTCCGCCCGCACGGCGCTGTGCCAGTCCCACCGCATGCCCGAACCGCTCCGTCCCGGAGTGCTTCCCACACTCTGCGTCGACCGGACGGATCCGACCGGTCAGGTCCTGGATCCACCGGTGAGCGACTCCGGCGAGCTGGCCTACGTCATGCACACCTCGGGCTCGACCGGGACCCCCAAGGGGGTCATGATCGGCCACGGAGCGGCCCTGAACACGATCGCCGACATCAACCGGCGGCTGCGGCTCGTCCCGAACGACCGGGTGTTCGGCATCTCCTCGCTCAGCTTCGACCTGTCGGTCTGGGACGTCTTCGGGAGCCTGGCGGCCGGCGCCGCCCTCGTCCTCCCGGTGGCGACCGACCACCCCGATCCCGAGGGATGGGCCGAGACGTCGCTCGCGCACGGCGCCACCGTGTGGAACTCCGTCCCGGCGCTCGCCGAGATGCTCGTCGAGGTCCTCGCGCACCGGCAGGGGTCTCAACTGCCGCCACTGCGGGCGTTCCTGCTGAGCGGCGACTGGATACCCACCTCGCTCCCGGACCGGATGCGGTCCCTGTGGGGCGACGCCCGGGTGCTGGGGCTCGGCGGCGCCACCGAGGCGTCCATCTGGTCGAACTTCTTCGAGATCGGCCGCGTCGACCCCGCCTGGCGGAGCATTCCGTACGGGATTCCGCTCAGCGGGCAGACCATGCGGGTGCTCGACCACGCGATGGAGGTCAGACCGCCCTGGGCAACCGGCAGGATCTACATCGGCGGTGCGGGCGTCGCCCAGGGGTACGCGAAGGACCCGGAGCGCACCGCCGAGCGGTTCGTCCGGCATCCGCGCACCGGTGAACGCCTGTACTGGACGGGCGATCTGGGCCGTTACGGGCCCGACGGCACCATCGAGTTCCTCGGCCGCGAGGACCGGCAGGTCCAGATCCAGGGATTCCGGGTGGAGCCCGGCGAGGTGGAGGCCGCGGTGCGCAGCCATCCCGCGGTGGCCGAATGCGTCGTGTCCACCGCCGCGTCGCCGGACGGACGGCCCCGGCTGGTGTGCCTGGTGGTCCCGGACGAGGGTTGTGCTGTCCGCGCCGAGGAGATCACCCGGTACGTGCGGGAGCGGCTGCCGTCCTACATGGTCCCGGGGCAGCTCCGGATCGTGGAGCGGCTGCCGTTGACTCCGAACGGCAAGGTCGACATGGACCGGGTGCGGGCCGTGCCGGCCGCACCGGCCGTGGGCGGGCCGGGCGCCGGTGGTCCGGACGACAAGGTGACACGCAGGCTGGGCGAACTGTGGGAGGAGCTGCTGGGAGTCGACTCGGTCGGTCCGGACAGCGACTTCTTCGCGCTGGGCGGCAACTCGCTGCTCGCGCTGCGGCTCATCAACCGGGCACGTTCGGAGCTCGGCGCGGAGGTCCAGTTCGGGCAGATCTTCGAGTCGCCGACCTTGGGGGCCTTCACGACGGCCGTCCAGGCCGGCGCCCGCCCGACGGCGTGCGCGGTCAGGCTCTCCGACGGCGGGGAGAGCGGCACCGGGCCCGGACTGATCCTCTTCCACCCGGTGGGAGGTTCGGTCACCAGCTATCTCGAACTGGCCCGTGCCTGGCCGGGCCCCGTGCACGCCTTCCAGAGCCGCATGCTCGTCGACGGCGTCCAGGCGGCGGGCACACCGGACCTGACGACGATGGCGGCGGCCTACCGCGAGGAACTGCTGGATCTGGTGCCCGAGGGCCCGTATCTGCTCGGCGGCTGGTCGATGGGTGGCGTGCTGGCCTACGAGGTCGGCCGCCAACTGACCGCCGCGGGCCGCGAGTGCCGCGTCTTCCTGATCGACAGTCAGGTCGCCGAGGGCCGGGCGCCGAGAACGCCGGCGGAGGGGTATCTGGAGTTCCTGGGCGATCTGGCCGGCGGGCGCTCGCCGGCCGGACTCGTCGCCGCGGTGGGCGAGGCCCGCGAAGGGGAGCTGGCGAGTGTGGCCAGAGCGGCCGCGGTCGAGCACGGTCTCCTCCCTTCCGAGATCGACCTGGCGGGCTTCGAGCGGCTGTCGGGCACGCACGCCCATAACCTCGGGCTGCTGGGCGCCTACCGTCCCGGCCCCTGTGAGGCGCCCGCTCTGCTCTTCGTCGCGCGGACGAGGCAGGGAGATCTCCAGGGGCCGGGCGCCGACTGGCGGGCGGTGTGCCCGCGGACCGAGGTCGAGTTCCTGGAGGGGGATCACTACTCGATCGTGTCGGACGGTGGACTCCGGGCCATCAGCGAGCGGGTCGTCCGTTGGCTTGCCGCTACGGGGGATTAGCGGCGAAGCGTTCCGGACGGCGTGTCCGCCGTGTCGCTGACGGCCCGGAGGGCTCGCGGGCCGGTGTCAGTACCGGCCGAGGGTTCCCCGGCGCCTGGCGACTTGTTCCAGACGGCCGAAGAGGATGACGCCGATGCCGATGAGCACGACCGGCTGGAGGATCACCCACCACAGGCCCCAGCCGGTCTCCAGGCTTGCCAGCGAATGGCCGCCCACGAGGATGTCGCGAATGGCCTCGATGCCCGGGGCGATCGGTACGAGGAGCCGGCTGACGAACGCTGTCACGTCCGGCATGTTGTCCAGCGGGACGAACGTGCCGCCCGCGATGAACCACACGGCCATCGAGAACTGCGTGATGATCTCGATGCGCTTGTACACCAGCGTCAGACCGCACAGGATCAGCGCGAGTCCGCAGGTACCCAGGACGATGGACGCGAGCGGCACCAGGATCTGCACGTCGAAGGGCATGTCTCCGCCCCTCACCTCGATGGTGATCACTCCCACCAGGAGGACGGACAGCGCGCTCGGCAGAGCCGACACGACGGCGGCCACCTGGCGGCCGAGGATGAGCGTCCACGAGGGCAGCGGCGTGAGGTACGTCTGTTCCAGCACGCCCGACTGCATGTCTCCGAGATAGCTCCAGAAGGCCCGGTTCACCTGCTCGTGGATGAAGACGAGCGAGACCATCCCGAGGAGACCCGGCAGGAGCAGTTCGTCCCGCAGCTGCCCGCGCCCCATGAACAGGACGAGCAGGAGGAAGAAGACCGGGAAGGTGATCATCTGCACCAGGACCTCGCGCCACCCCGACTTCAGGTTCAGCAGGCCCTTGTGCACTTCGTTGCTGAAGCCGTTGAAGTAGGTGGCGGCGCCTGGGCGGTCCGCCGCGTTCGCCGGACCGGTGCGGCCGGCTGTTGGAGTGAGCGTCGTCATGGTCGGTTCCCGCTCATTTCAGTACTGGCCGAGCCGGCCGTCACGCACGGCTCTGCGGTGGTTTCGGGAGAAGAGCCATCCTCCGAAGAGGACGAGCGCGAAGGTGTAGGCGAGCAGCCACGGAAGAGTCCCCTCGGACCAGATGTCGCCGAGCGACTTCCCGTCGAAGAGCACCTTCGTGGTCGCCTCGACCCCCAGAGTGGTCGGCAGGAACCGCGCCACCACCGCCAGCCAGTCCGGGTAGAGCGCGAGCGGCATCATCGAGCCGTTCAGCAGGATGACCAGGGACGTGAACAGTGAGTGCAGGGCCCCGACCATGGGAGAGCTGACGGCGATGGCCGCGAGCACGAAGGTGAACGCCAGGACGTTGACGATGACCAGGGCGTAGGGCACCACTGCGGCGGCCTTCAGCGGGATCGTCACACCGGTCACGAGCATCGGGACCACTGTGGCGACCACGGCCACGGCGAGTCCCGCCACGGATGCGGTGACCAGCCGGCCCAGCATGAAGACCCAGGGAGGCGCGGGCGACATGTGGCTCTGGGAGTACGTGCCACCCCGCTTCTCCTCGACGAGATCCGCCACCATGACCAGGCTGCCGTAGTGCAGGAACCAGTAGCCGCTGATGGCGACGAGCGTTTCCGGGATCAGCTCCCTGCGGAGCGTGCCCTGCCCCATCACGTACTGCATGCCGAGGTACAGCACCGTGCTGATGACCAGCATGATGATGTGGCCCACGGGGTGGGCCAGTTGCGACAGCAGTCCCTTGCGGACCTCCGCTCGCATCACTCTCAGACCGGTGCGCGGGGTCAGCTTCCAGTCGGTACGGGCCGGCTGGACCGGCCGTTCGGTGGCGGCGGGCGCGAGGCTAGTCATGGGCGGGCGCCTTGATGAGACCCATGAAGACGTCCTCGAGGTCCGGCTGAACCTGGGACAGCGACTGCACCACGGCGTTCTGGACCCGCAGCCGGTCGACGAGCGTGTAGACCTCCTGCGGGTCGCTCACGCGTCCCGAGATGACCGTGGCGCCCTCGACGCTCCGGGCGGTGAAGCCGGGCGGGAGTGAGAGCTCCGGCATTTCGCCCTCGAGGTGCACCTCGTACTTGTCCCGCTCGCGGAACTGCGAGAGCAGCTGCTCGGTCGGCAGGTCGGCGATGACCTGGCCCTTCCGGATCACGGCCACCCGGTCGCACAGCTCCTCGACCACGTTCATCTGGTGGGTGGTGAGGAGGACCGTCTTGCCGTGGTCCCGCGACAGGGTGCGAATCCAGCCCATGACCGTGCGGGTCGCCTCGACGTCCAGTCCGATCGTCGGCTCGTCCAGCAGCACGATGGGCGGGTCCGCGATCAGGGCGGCGGCCACGGCGACCTTCTGCTGCATACCGCGGGAGTAGCCGCCGACGCTCTCGTCGCGGCGCTCCCAGAGGCCGAGGTCCTTCAGGAGTTCCTGGGCGCGGTCGCCCGCATCGGCGGAGCGCATGCCCTTCAACCGCCCGAAGTACAGCAGGTTCTGCCAGGCGGAGAGCGTCCAGTAGACGTTGCGCGAGCCCTCCAGGACCGCGCCGAACTGCTGCATCGTGGCGGAGCGCTGGCGGGTGACGTCGAAGCCGTTCAGCAGCGTCTTGCCGGAGGTGGCGGCCAGCAGCCCGGCCAGGATCTTGATCGTGGTCGTCTTCCCGGCGCCGTTCGGGCCCAGGAAGCCGAAGACCGTGCCGGCCGGGACCGACAGGGAGACGTTGTTGACGGACGGCGTGTCCGACGAGCCGTACGTCTTGGTGAGCCCGCTGATCTCGATCGCGGGCGTGGCCGTGACTGCTCCGGGCCGGTCGGAACCGGTTGGTGCCTGGGTTTGCGTACTCACATTCGCACCTTCGTTGGGTAAACAGCGCACCTAAACGAGAACACCATTCACTTTGCATGCGGTGTACTCTACTGTCAAGGGTGTTCTCGTGGAATCCTGAAGGCAGGTCGGACACATGAAGTGGGCAGCGGATGGCATCGAACTGGCGTGAGAGGCGGCGGGCCTCCGCCGTGGCGGAGATCAAGGATGTGGCCCGGCAGCTCCTGGTGAAGGGGGGGCCGACGGCGGTCTCCCTCCGCCCCATCTCCCGGGAGATGGGGATGACGCCCTCGGCGCTCTACCGTTACTTCCCGAGCCTGGACGCGCTGGTGGCGGGCTTGCGCAGCGATCTCTTCGAGGAGCTGGGCGAGGCCACCACCAAAGCGCGCGACAGCGTGCCCGGCGACGATCCGCTGCTGCGGCTGACGGCGATGGCGCGCGCGTTCCGCGCCTGGGGGCTGGAGCACCGCGCGGAGTTCGGTCTCATGCTCGGCCCGCCTCCGTCGGGCATCGAGGGCGGCCCGGACCCTGACGAACCGGACTACGCACCCGCGTGCGTGGGCGTCACGTTCCTCGGTGAGATCGCGGAACTGGAGCGGCGCGGCGCCCTCCGGGTCCCGTCGGTCGAGCTCATGGAGGGCCGGCTCGCACCCGGCCTTCGCGACTACCTCGACGGCCAGGAGGGGCTCGACCTCCCCGTGGTCTTCGCCTTCCTCGCCGTCTGGGCGAGGCTCTACGGAATCATCGCGATGGAGATCTTCGGGCACATGGCCTGGGCGGTGACCGACAGCGGTGCTCTCTTCGAGACCGAGCTGATCAACTTCGCCCAACAGCTCTCGGGCGCCGACTACGATGGTTCCTGAAGCCGGTCCTGCCGGCTTCAGGAACCCTCGTCCGTGATCTGCGCGACCTGCGCCCTACGGACGCACCACGGCCCCACGGTCGGTATGGGCCAGGATCTCGTCGGCCGCACGCACCGCCCCGCCGGACTCACGGATGTGCTCCTGCAGGTCCCGCGTCGCGGCCCGTACGCTCTCGTCGGCCTCGATGGCCAGGACCGCGGCGCGTATCGTGCTCGCGGACGTCTCGTCCCGGCCGATCACGCGTGCGACACCGAACTCCGCGAGCTGGTGCGCCAGACCGTCTGCCGCGGCCAGCTGCGGCATCACCACCAGCGGGGTGCCCGCGTGCAGCGCGTGCATCACCGTCCCGGTCCCGCCGGAGCAGATGGTGAGCCGGGCGTGCTCGAGCACGGACTGGAACGGCACCCAGGTGTGCGTCTCGACATCGGCCGGCAGCGGTCCGATGTCGGCCGGGTCGACGCCCGGACCCACCGCGATCACCACGTGCCACGGCAGTCCCTCGAAGGCCTCGACGCACATCCGGAACAGCTCGGGCTGCTGGTTGAAACTGGTGCCCAGCGAGACCAGAGCGACCGGCTTCCCGCTCGCGGGAGGCTGCCAGGCCTCGTCCGGCTCCTCCGTGCGCAGACAGGGCCCGACGAAGACGAACTTGTCGTCGGTCTCGGCGTCGATGTAGCCGAACCTGCTCGGATAGAAGACGATCTTGAGTGCCTCGGGGTCGCCCTTCAGCTGGTGGAAGGCCACCTCCGGGTCGACGCCGTTCATCGCCGCGTACCGGTGCATCTCGCTCCGGAGCTCCGCGTAGGCGGCGTCGCCGATGGCGGCCGGCGTGACGTGCTGGCTGACACACCCCACCGGGAAGAGCCGTACCGCCGGGACACGCCACTTCTCCCCGAGCAGCTCGCCGATCCACCGCACGTAGCCGTCATAGACGACGGCGTCCGGGCGGTCGTCCGCGAAGTGGGCGTCGAACAGCGACGTGGTGGCGATGCCCTCGCGCACGCCGCTCAGCAGGACCCTGGCCAGCCAGTTGTCCGTACCCGCCGGAAAGTCCCGCTGCACATCGATGGTGGACTCGTACGGGATGACGGTCGCGCCGGCGGACGCGACCTCCTTCGCGAACGCCGTGGTGGCCGGATAGCTCACCCGGTGTCCTCGGCGCACCAGCTCCTCCACGATCGCGAGCGTGGGCGCGAGATGCCCGGGCGCGGGGACGTTGAAGAAGGCTATGTGGCGGCTGCGGCTGCTCATGGCCGGACCTCCCTCAGGCACGCTGGCCGCGGATGGAGACGAACTCGTGGCTGCGCACGACCATGGCCTTGTTGTGCATCAGGTCCTTGAGGAAGAGGTCGATGTCGGCGGCGTCGAAGCCGGCCTCGATCATGGCGTCACGCTTCTGGCTGACGTTGTTCTCGTACAGCCGGCAGCCGTAGTCGCCACCCGTCCAGCTCTCGAAGTGCCAGCGGGTGCGCACGGAGGAGAGCCCGGCGTCGAGCATGGTCTGGTGGACCTCGTGGCCCCAGGCACCATGCGTGTGACGCGCCGTCATGACGTCGTACAGGCCGTCCAGGACACGCTTGAAGACCGCGGCATGCTCCTCGCTCGGTGCGGACACCACCCGTGGGGTCGAGCGGACGAACTCACCCAGCAGCAGCCAGCCCCCCGGCTTCAGTGAGCCGGCCAGGCGGTGCACGAACTCCACCCGGTTCTCCAGGTGGTGGGTCAGCAGACGGCCGTGGATGAGGTCGAACGGGCCCTCCGCCGCGAGCGGTTCGCCGGTGCTCAGGTCCTGGGTGTGGATCCCGACGTTCGGCCCCTGAGGGACCATGTGGGTGTCCTGGTCGATGGCCTCGACACGGCCGGTTTCACCGGCCAGCTCGGACAGCATCCTCGTCACGGAACCGCCGCCGGCGCCGAGATCGAGGTAGTGGCCGCCCGCGCCCGGCGCTATCGCGCCGAGCTCGGCGCGGGTGAAGGGGTCGAGGAACTCCTCGAGCGGGCTCAGCTGGGCCGGCACATTGTGGAACACGTAGTCGGCAAGGTTGGTCATCGTTTTCCTCCGCGGTTGGTAGCAGCCGGTGGTGCCGGAACGTTGTGGTCGCCGACGGCGGTCACGGGCTGTAACTGAACAGTTCCTTGTCCCGGTAGGTCTCCTCGCGACGCTTCATGGACTTGATCAGCGCGTCGCGGAGCCGGCCCACGAGGGGGTTGGTGGTGTGCCCCAGCCGCGCGATCAGCCGCGAGTGCTGGACGATCTTGTTGGCGCGCTGCGAGCGGATGCGTCCGTAGTGGCGCAGTGCGGCAGGCACGTCGTGCTCGGTCAGCAGGCAGGCCAGGCTGGCGACGTCCTCGAGCGCCATGTTGGCGCCCTGGCCGAGGACCGGCCCGATCGGGTGCGCGGCGTCGCCGAGCAGTGCCAGCCTGCCGGTGTGCCAGCGCTTCAGGGGCGGGCAGTCGTGTACGTCGGTGACGACCATGTCCTCCAGCGCGCAGGAGGCGACCGTCTCCGGCAGGGGCGCGGACCACTCGCCCCACAACTCCAGCAGATCGGCCCGGGCCTGCTCGACGGGCTTTGCCGGCCAGCTGTGCTCGGGGGCGGTGACCGTGGCCGTCCAGAAGAGGCTCGTGTCGTCGAACGCCTCGGCGAAGAAGTGGCCGCCGGGCCCGACGAAGACGAAGCCGTCACCGTGCTGGGCCGGCCGTTTGGAGATGCCGCGGATGGAGGTGAACCCGAGATAGCGCGGCGGCACGTCACCGGTGACCAGCGCCCGCAGAGTGGAGCGCACCCCGTCGGCCCCGACGACCAGATCGCCGACGACTGTGCGGCCGTCGGCCAGCCGCACGGCCGCGGTGTCACCGGTGCTGGTCGCAGCCACCACGGTTGCCTGGTGATGGACCGTCACCGGCGCCGGCCCCGGCCGGTGCGCCGCCTCGGCAAGGATCCGGTGTAGATCGGCCCTGAGGATGCCGATCATCGGGGCACCCCATTTCGCGGGGAAGTTGCCGACCTCGCGGCTCTTCAGGAGCTTGCCGTCCGAGGACATGATCGGCATGTCGGCGGCATGCCGGTCGCTGGACCATCCCGCGCTCCGCACGCTCTCGCCGAGCCGGGGGCTGATGCGGTCCACCGACTTGACGCCGTTGGGCGTCAGCTCGATGCCCGAGCCGGTGTTGCCGAACCCCTTCGCGCGCTCGAACACCTCTGCGGAGATTCCACGTTCGCGCAGGGCGACAGCGAGCGCGAGTCCGCCTATCCCCCCGCCGGCGATGAGTACCTTGATCGACTTCATTTCCGAGTCTCTCCCGAGCTGGTGTCCTTGGCTCTCGTGGAGAGCCGGGAAGGCTGTTTTCTGCCACGTTCATCGCCACCGGGCACGAGCGCGCGTAAGAGCGGCCAATCGGGCCCGAATGCCGACCGGGGCGCTCGCCGAGATTTTTCGGCGTTCACGTTCTGCCGCGGTTACCTTTCTCGGGAAAAGTCACCCCCCAAGTGCTTTGACGAGCAGTTTTGCATGACCGGGCCCTGGCGAGAATATCTCAAATTGCTATTCTTTCCGGTGATCCGGAGGGAGGGCTTGTGGCCGCGACATCTGCGCGGCTATCGTCGCCAATTGCCGCGCGAGGCGGATTAATTCTGCACGACGTGTATCTGCGGACCGAGGACGGATGACGGAATGACGACAATGGCCGGCATTGGCGGAGCGGGAGATGCGGTGCCCTCCTGGAGTTCCCTGCATGTATCCCTTGACGAGGATGAGGCGTACGCGGAGCGGCTGCTGATCACCGCTGTCGCGCCCTGGGCCGCGGGACGCACGGCCGATCGCGCCGTGGCGAGCTGGTTCCCGGAGCGCACGGGCGCTCACGGGGAACTGCGCGTGCACGTCCTGAGCGCGGACGAGCGGAGCACGGCCGAGCTCGTCGAGGCGATCCGGTCCGCCGGACCGAACGGGACCGGCTCGGCTCCCGAGGTGGCCGGCCTTCCCTACGAGCCCGATACCGCCCCGTTCGGCGGCGCCGAGGGATTCGCGGTGTGCGCGGAGCACTTCGGGGACGCCGCGCGCACCGCGGTCGAGACCATCAGGGCGACGCCGTCGCGTGAGAAGCGCCTGCGCGCGGCCGCCGCTCTGCTGCTCGCCTCGGCTCTGGCCACCGGGCCCGATCCGCGCAAGGCCGTTCAGTGGCTGCGCGGCCACGCGTCCTCGCTGGCCGGCTTGGCGGACGTCGCCGACGCGCGGAGCAGCGCCGAGGAGGACCACTTCCGCAACGAGGCCGAGTGGCGGCACCGGCACGCCGCCACCCGCGCGGAGACCGCTCTGACCACGACCACGACCGGGGCCTGGTACCGGCAGCAGTGTGCTGTGTGGACGTCGCTGACGCGGCTGCGGGAAGCGGGGCGGCTCGAGCTGACCCCCGGGGAGGTTCTCCGTGCGTTCACACGGCTGCTCTTCGACCAGCTGGGCCTCGGTGCACACGACGAGGCGTACGCGGCCTGGCTGGTGTCCATGGACCTTGTCTCGCCGGGACCGCGCGAGCCCTTCTTCGCCGACTCCCAGACGTCCGTCGACCGCCTCATGCACGAGCACAGCAAGTACTTCGACGCCCGCCTCATGGACCAGCGTCCCGACATGCCCGGCGCGACGGCCGAGGGGCGTCAGGAGCTCCCGGCCGTGCTGTCGCGTGTCGACCTGGAGCGACCGTCGGCACCCGGCCCGGACGTCCCGAGGTTCGAGGAGGTCCTCCTCGCCCGGCGCAGCGCGTACGGCTACTACGGAGGCCCGGTCACCCTCGACGAACTCGGCGCACTGCTGTACTTCTCGGCGGGTGTCACGGCGCAGAAGACCATGCCCGGGGCGGACAACTCCTACCCGGTCAGGCCGTACCCGAGCGGCGGCACGCGCTACCCCCTCCGCATCCTGCTGTACTGCCACGACGTCGCCGGACTCGCGCAGGGCACTTATCTGTACGACCCGGAGGGACACGCACTCGAGCAACTGGGCGACCGGGACATCTGCGCCGAGCTGATGCGGATGGCGCCCGCCACAGATCCACGGGTGGTCTTCCCGCCCAAGGCAGGCGGGAATCTGCAGGTCGACGACTGCCCGCTGTGGATCTTCACGGTGGCGGACCTGACGTTCCAGCGACTTCACTACGGCCTGCGCTCCTATCGTCTCGTCATGCAGGAGAGCGGCCACCTCGCGCAGAACCTGGCGCTCGTCGCGACGTGGCTGGGCAAGTCCTCGGTGGGGCTGGGCGGGTTCTACGACGACACCGCGAACGAGGCACTGGCGCTGGACGGAGTCAACTCGTCAGTGGTCTACGTCCATCTCGTCGGCGTGGTGCGGGAGTGATGCAACGGCAGGGTGTGACACGAGGACCGATCGGCCGGGAGCCGTCCGCGCCGCTCTGATCTGCGCTGTTTCACAGAGGGCACAGGTTTCCTCCCGGTGAGTGCAGAGACTACTATAGGATGGCTCTAGTGTCTCCCTCTCCTCAAGTCGACGGCGGTACCCGGCGGGTCCTCTCCATGCGGGAGGGAGCCGCCGGGACCCGTCGCGATCCGGGTGTCCAGGTGTCCGGCGGGGTGCGGGTCGGGCGTGGCTGGGCGGCTGCCGCCGCAGGGTTCGGACGCGGGACCTTTTTCGCGGGAATGGATTCCGGCAGAGAGCCCTGTGCGGCCGCTGCATCCGGGCCGAGGAATTCCCTTCGGAAGAAGTCCCGCGGTGTCTGAGCAATTCAGGAGATGACAGTCCGAGCCCGGCCTGTGAGGGTCGCACCAGCGCAATGGGGTACCCATTGCAAGCCCTAGGGGGTCTAATTGAATCAGCGCAGAGATTTACTGGGACAGGGTGCACCGCGGCGTTCGGTGCTGCTCGGAATGGCCGGAGGTGTCGGCGTCCTCGCGACCGACGGGCTGGGCTTTGCGGCGCAGCCGGCCGCAGCCCGAACGGACCGTCACCACTTCGATTTCGACACGGGCAACGCGCCCCTGGAGGTCTTCGGTCCCGTATCCGGAGGGCCGGTGCGGGACGCGATCGCGCCGAGCGACGCCACGCTCATCATCCGCTTCTCGAATCTGGTGGCGTACTCCTGGTTCGACGCCATCGCGCCGTACCATCCGACCGCGATCGGCGTCCACTCGAACCTCGGCCGCCGTCCGGCGAGTGAGAGGGCGACCAACAAGCAGAAGAACGTCGCTCTCATGTACGCCACCTACCGCATGTACGGTGCTCTCCTGCCGCAGCAATCGGCCGTCTGGCGCAAGGCCATGACCTCGGTCGGCTTGGACCCCGACGACGCCCAGGAGAACACCGAGACGCCCGTCGGGATTGGAAATCTCGCGGCGAAGGGCGTGCTCAAGAGTCGGATGCATGACGGCATGAACCAGCTGGGCGACCATGGCGGGCGCGAGTACAACCGGAAACCGTTTGCGGACTACACCGGATATCAGCCGGTGAACACCGCCTACAAACTCCGTGATCCGTCCCGCTGGCAACCGGCCGTCGTGACCAAAGGCGACGGAATCTTCCAGGTCCAGCAGTTCGTGACACCGCAACTGCAGAAGGTCCGGCCCTACTCGTACGCCGATCCCAGCAAATTCCGCGTCGCGAAGCCCACCGCGAGTGACCACCACAACCGAAAGGCGTACAAGCGTCAGGTCGATGACGTGCTCGCGATGTCGGCGAGCCTGACGGACGAGCAGAAGATGAAGTGCGAGATGTTCGACGACAAGTTCACGAGCCTCGGCGCCGCCGTCGGCTCCGCGTCGGAGAACGCCGATCTCGACCTGGACGGATGGGTCCACCTCCACACCGTCGCCGATACCGCCACCTTCGATGCCAGCATCGCGGTCTGGTACAACAAGAACGTCTATGACGCGGTCCGCCCGGTCACCGCAATCCGCCATGTGTACGGAAACCAGAAGGTGACCGCATGGGGCGGGCCGGGCAAGGGGACCGTCAAAATCCCGGCGGGCCAGTGGCAGAGTTACCTCGGCACTCCGGACCACCCCGAGTACCCTTCCGGCTCGACCGCCCTGTGCTCGGCTGAGGCGCAGTCGGTACGACGCTTCCTCGGCACCGACAAGGTCAGCATCCGTATTTCGCGTGCCAAGGGCTCGTCCTTGGTGGAACCGGGTGTCACGCCGCACGAGGAGACGGTGCTGAGCTGGGATTCCTGGACCGACTGGAAACGCGAGTGCGGACTCAGCAGGTTCTGGGGCGGCGTCCACTTCATGCCGGCGGTCGAGGTGTCCTGGGACATGGGACGCGAGATCGGTGACCGCGCCTACGAGTTCGTCCGTGCCCACATCGATGGTGAGGTGTGACGGCCGGACGGCAGACGACCCCTACCCCGGGAAAGCGGCAGACCGTGCGCGGACGGGGAAACCCCGGCTGACCCGGCAGAATCGCCAACCGGATGCGACCGGCCGACAACATGTCGGCCGGTCGCATCCGAATTCAGGCCAACTCCCGTACCCAGTAGGCGAATTAAGCGTCCACCGACGTCACCGCCGCTAAGCTTGGACTACTCAACCCCACTGGTCCCAGCGCGAGTTGTCGACGCCGGGACTCGTAAACCGTGACCGAAACCTGGAAAGTAAGGAAGCCACCATCATGAATGTCGCCCTGTGGATCGTTGCGGGAGTTCTCGCCTTCCTGTTCGCCGCTTCCGGCCTGATGAAGGTGTCCAAGCCCAAGGCCGAACTGGCGGCCGGCAACATGGCATGGGCCGAGGACTTCTCGTCCGGTGCGGTGAAGGCCATCGGAGCGATCGAAGTGCTCGCCGCCATCGGGCTCGTGCTGCCGGCATTGCTCGACATCGCCACGGTTCTCGTCCCGCTCGCCGCGACCGGGCTGGCCGTCACGATGGCCGGCGCCGCGGTCGTCCATGCCAGGCGCAAGGAGGGCTCCTCCATCGTTGTCAACATCGTCCTGCTGGCCCTGGCCGTGTTCGTCGCCTGGGGTCGCTTCGGACCCCACAGCTTCTGAACAGGGTGGGGGACTGGCGCGGCAGAGCCTGCTCTCCGGTCCCCCCGTCATCCCGTCATCCCGTCATCCCGACGGGCCTGCTCCCGTCGTACGACGGGAGCAGGCGCATGCCGCAGCGCTGAGTCCCCTCGCGATCAGGATGCGTGAGCCGACCATTCGACCGGCAATGCGAAGAGAACGGGCGGGTTCGCCCAGCCGAGCGGGCGCAGAGTCATCTGGACCACCGGATCGGCCCCCGGACCAATGGTGACGGGACCCGCCGTGTCGACGAGCATGGGGTCCGCCGTCGGCGAGTCGCCCGGCAAAGGCCCCTGAGCCACCGCGTGCACGTACCAGTTTCCCTGTGGTACCCCGGTGATGCGGAACTGCCCCGAGTGCGCGATCGTCGCGCCGGCGGCCGGAGACCGCTCCAGGATGGGGCTTTCGAATACTCCGATGTAAATTCCGGAGTCGGTTCTGTACGGGTCGCTCACGGTACCCGAGATCGATCCCACGCTGTCCGGCTGCGTCTCGTCCGGCACGAGCGAGATCCTGGGCGGGCGCTGTGGCATATTGCCCAGGGCCTTGTGCCGGTACTGCGTCGGGGAGCATCCCACGGATTCGCTGAAGCGGCGCGTGAAGCTGCCGGTGCTGCTGTACCCGACCTGCGCACCTATGTCGCTCACATTGAGCGAGGTCGAGACCAGGAGAATCTTTGCCTCATGAAGTCTTACAGCGCTCAGGAATCGGCCTGGCGTGACACCTGTGATACGCCGGAATATCCGCAGGAAGTGGAACTTGCTCACCATCGCGCTATGGGCTAACTCGTCGAGTGTCAGCGGTTCCGAGAATCTCTCTCTTATCGTTTGCACCGCACACTGAATTGCGTTTTCCATTGTGCTCCCCTGTTGGATTATTTCGCTTGTGGAAAATCCGTGTAACGCGATGTGTCGCGCGTAGACTTCGCGGTTCGATTGGTAGTGAATCGCAGGTGTTTCAGGGGTGTGCCGTGATGAGGGGGGAACTGATCGGCTGTCTCGCCGTCATGTGAACCGGCGGACGCCTTAGCCAGAGAGTTGCAGACGGAACATGCCTCTGTCTTCTTCGTTCTTGCGGTTCCACTAATTGTCGCCGAGCGACGCGGTTAGCGGCATTTGCGGTGTCTTCAAGTCCGGATACGGGCGGCCGGTATAATTTCCGGGAATGTCCCTATCCGTCGCCCTGTGAAGGCAGGGCGATTTCAAGGTTGTGGTGATCACGGGGTGGGCCGGTCCCGGCTGCATGGCGGTGCGCAGGTGCCCCGCAGCGGACGCAACGAAGCTCCGGTTGACGAGGGTGACCTTGCCAAGTCGCCCTGACCCACCGGAGCTTCGATGTGTGTGCCGCCGGCTGTTACACCACGGCCACGATCTCGGCCGTCTCCGCGGTGGAGTCGGTCGTGACCGCGAAGGCGGCGCCGGCCTCGGGGATCGTCGGAGCAGCAGCGAGGGCCTTGGACATGGCCTCTGTGGACTCCCAGTACCAGTGGTCGACCCACGATCCGTCCTCGAGCCGGCCGAGACGCGCCTCGGTGAGCCCGGGGAACGACTCCCGGACCGCGGCGATCAGCGTGGCCCGCTTGTCGATCATCGCCTGGTCGTTGGCGGGGTCGGTCTTGAAGCGCGTGATTCGGACTACCGTCATGCCAAGTCCCTCTCTAGAGTCACAAACTCATGTGGTACTCTAGATGCACACTACGTTGACGAGTCAAGTGCCCTGGTTACTCAGCTCCGACGGGTAGGGCGGTCGCTCAGTCATCTGCTTCCCTCGGTCCGCTTCGGCTGGGGGTCGACAGGCGCCGGGCAGTCTCGTGGCGCGCCGTTCAACTCGCGGGGGAGTCCTGGTGCGGCCTGAGATCGAAAGTGTCGTTGAAGTCATGCGCGACCGGTACCACGAGGATCTTTCCCTCTGTTCCCTCGCGGGCATGGCTCGGCTGAGCTCTTTCCATATGTCGCGGATCTTCCGGCAGGAGACAGGGCTGCCGCCGAATCGATTCCTCTCCGCCGTGCGGCAGGAGGTCGCCAAGCGTAAACTCCTCTGCACCTCGGACCGGGTTGCCGATATCTCGGTGCAGGTGGGGTATTCCAGCCTGGGGAGTTTCACGACGCGCTTCACGAAGAGTGTCGGTGTCTCGCCCGGACGATTCCGCCGGCTCGCACAGCTGGGGCAGACGGCCATCGATTTCACCGCGGGGAAGGTTGACGACGCACCCTTCACTTACGGGTCGTTCCGGGGGAGGGTCCACAGAAGTGACGGGCTGGACGATGAGCCCGTCTTCGTGGCGGCGATTCCCCCGCTGGCGGGTGGCGAACGCCCCTCGCGCTGTTGTCGCACCGGGTGCGGCAGTGTGGACTGGAACATCGAGTACGTTCCCGAGGGGTCCTGGTACATTCAGGCGGTATCCAGGAGGGTCGGCGGCGGCAAGCACCCCTATATGGTCGAGTGCGTCGGACCTTTTCATATTGCCCGGGGGTCTGTGGTCAGTGTGGATATCGTACTGAAACCGCCGTCGCAAACACGAGGTTTCGATTCCGAACGTGCCACTATCGGTGCTGCGCTGCCGGATCTCTTTGCGTCCTGAAGGACGTCTTTCGCCGGGTTGAGCAATCCCGGAGAAGACACATTTGACCCACCGCCTCGATAATGGCACAACGGTGCGGTCCGCACCGCAATTGCTGTCTCTTTGAGGAGGGCACGTGGGCGTGGTCGGCGGACACGCGGTGATTATCGGAGGCTCGATCGGGGGACTGGTCGCAGCCCGCACTCTCGCCCGCAGATTCGAATCGGTGACCGTGCTCGACCGGGACACCCTTCCTGAGGGCGCGGACAACCGGAAGGGGGTCCCGCAGAGCCCCCACGCTCATGCCCTGCTCATCAGCGGGCGCCAGAAGCTGGAGGACCTCTTCCCCGGTCTCACCGACGAGCTGATCGCCGGCGGTGCGGTGCCCTTCGATCCCGGCCGGGATCTGTTGTTCCATCAGATGGGCGCGTTGCGGACCCGGTTCACGAGCGGTCAGCTCGGCGTCAGCCTCACCCGTGCCTACCTGGAACACACGATCCGGCGACGCGTGACCGCGCTGCCCAACGTCGAGATCCTCGACCGGACCGCTGTGAGCGGACTGTTCGGTGTGCCCGGCCGAGTCTTGGGTGTCGAGCTGGACGACGGCCGCAGGCTGGGTGCCTCCCTCGTCGTCGACGCCACGGGCCGTAGTGCCGGCCGGACCGATCGCTGGCTGGAGCGGCTCGAGTGCCCGGCGCCCAAGACCACGACCGTCAAGATCGATGTCGGGTACACCACCCGTGTGATGCACCGCGCGGGTGGCGAGCTGCACGACGACGCCCTCCTCTACCTGATGTCCGCGGTGCCGCCACACGACAAGCGGGCCGCCGCTGTGTTCGCCGTCGAGGGGGACCGCTGGATGGTCACCCTCGGCGGATGGCACCGGGCCCACGCACCGGTGGACCCCGAGGGCTTCGCCGCGTTCGCGGACGCCCTGCCCAGCCCGCACATGTCCGAGCTGCTCGCCCGGACCAAGCCGGTGAGCGACGACGACGCGGAGCGCTTCCTGTACCCGGCGGCCCGGCGGCGCTGGTTCGAGCGTCTGAAGAAGGTCCCCGAGGGTTTCGTGGCGCTCGGTGACGCGATCTGCAGCTTCAACCCTCTGTACGGACAGGGCATGACCGTCGCCACGCTGGAGGCGGTGGAACTCGGCCGGTGCCTGGACCGGCACGGTGCGGCCACGCCGGCCATGGCGCGGCGGTTCTACCGGGCGGCGTCGCGGGTGATCGACACACCGTGGCAGATGTCGACGAGCAGTGACTTCATGTATCCCGAGACGGTCGGGGCCAAGGGCATCGGCACGGACGTCCTGAACCGCTACGTGCGGCAGGTCATGATGGCCAGTCACGTGTCGGTGCCCGCGCACCGAGTCATGCTCGACATTCAGCATCTGCTGGCCAAGCCGGCCTCGGTCGTCCGTCCGGACAGGGTGATCCGGTCGCTGATCGCCGCCCGCCGTTCACCGGCCCACCCCGCGGCCGGCGGACCCGCGGCCACTGCCGCTCTCGCCTCGTGAGCCAGGGGCCTCGCCTCCGGACGGAGGACGGGCTTCTCGCGCCCGTACCGGCTCCCACTCCGTTGCCGGCGCCGGATCGCGAGGGACCGGGGGCGGCCCGTACGGCATGGCCGCGTGCCCCGCGGCCCGGGGCGGCGGTCATACTTGCCTGGCCTGCTGGAGTGGACGGGTGCCGACACGACGGGGCCTTCGGACGGTCCGCCCAGTGGCGTCTGAGACGCCGAAGTGAGTAGGAAGTGATCGAGAATGGTGAAGGAACCCCCCGGCCGCCGGCTGAAGGCGCAGCAGACCCGGAACCGGATGCTGGCAGCCGCGATGACACTGTTCGTCGAGCACGGTTACGGCGCGACGACCATCGAGTCCATCGCCCGTGAGGCAGGGGTCGCCGTCCAGACGATCTACTTCTCGTTCGGGAGCAAGCAGCGGATCCTCAAGGAACTCATCGACGTTCACATCGCGGGCGACGAGGATCCCGTGCCGACGCTGGAGCGTCCCCAGGTCGTCGAGGCGCTGGAGGCGGAGGACCCGCGCCGGCAGCTGCGGCTCCAGGTGCACCTGACCCGTGTTGTCTACGAGCGGGTCGGTCCGCTGCTCGAAGTGCTGCGCAACGCGGCGTCGACCAGCGGCGACGGGGCTGAGCTGTGGGAGGCGAACAAGAGCCAGCGGCTGGTCGTCCTGCGGCGGTTCGTCGAGTCGCTGGAGAGCAAGAAGGCACTGCGCGAGGGGCTCGGCGTGGAACGGGCCGTCGACATCTCGTACGCGCTGCTCGGTCCCGAGCTCTTCCACCTCCTGGTGTCCGAACGGGGGATGACGCCACAGGAGTGGGAGCAGTGGGTGTACGAGGGACACTGCCATCACCTGATCGGTGAGCCGGCCTGATCCATCGGGGCACGCCCGTCCGAGTTTCGCCGGCGACGGCGGCCGCGGAGCTGTTCACGGGAACACCCCTGAATTGTTGAGCCGGCAGCGAACGGTTATGAGCAATCTAGGAGACGCCACCAGGCGTCGGGCTGCGCGAAAATGAGTGACCAGCGAAAGTGACGCGTCAGACCCGACCTAGTCCGAGAGTTGCTGATGAAGGAATTTCTCGCCGATGCGCCGTACGTTCCGGCAGGTTTTCACCAGTGGTTCGAGGCCGCTCGCAAGAGTATCTACACGCAGGTGGAGCGTGTCCCGCTGGCGTCCGTGAGCGGGTGGGACTGCGCGCCGGACTCGTCGGCCCTGACCCATCGCAGCGGTCGGTTCTTCTCGGTCGAGGGGCTTCGTACGCATCATTCCCAAGGTGCCGTACCGTGCTGGGACCAACCGATAATAAATCAGCCGGAAACGGGAATCCTCGGAATTCTGGTGAAGCGGGTCGAGGGTGTTCTGTACTGCCTTGTCCAGGCCAAGGCGGAGCCGGGGAACATAAACGGAATTCAGCTTGCCCCCACGGTGCAGGCGACGCGGAGTAATTTCAGTGGCGTGCACCGCGGAAAGTCTGTTCCCTATCTGAGGTGCTTTCAGGAGGCCGCCGCGCACCGGGTGATCGCCGATGTGCGGCAGTCCGAACAGGCGTCGTGGTTCCTGCGCAAGCGCAATCGCAACATGATCGTCGAGGTCCGGGAGGATGTCGAAGCGGACGACGGGTTCCACTGGCTGACCCTCACCGAGGTGCGCGGGCTGCTGAGGATCGACGACCTGATCAGCATGGACCTGCGCAGCGTGCTGGCCTGCATGCCGTTCGGGGGAGAGCGGCACGTGCCGCGGTCGGCCTCGCCCTGCGGCCCCACCACGACCGGGGAGATCCTGAGCTGGATCACCGACGCGCGTAGCCGGATCGAGGTGCGTACCGAGCGGGTGCCGCTCACGGAGCTCGACCAGTGGCGGCGCGAACCCGCCGCCATCGTTCACGAGAGCGGCCTGTTCTTCGACGTGATCGGCGTACAGGTGAAGGCCTCCGGCCGTGAGGTCGGGGAGTGGGCGCAGCCGATGATCGCCGCACACGGGACCGGCCTCGTCGCCTTCCTCGCCGCCCGCTTCGACGGCGAACTGCACGTGCTGGTGCACCAGCGTGTGGAACCGGGTTTCGTGGACGTGGTGGAGCTGGGTGCCACCGTCCAGTGCACCCCGCAGAACTACGACCGGTTGCCGCGCGACGCGCGCCCGCTGTTCCTCGACGAGGTGCTGACGGCGGGAGTGGACCGGATCCTGTTCGACGTCACCCTGTCGGACGAGGGCGGCAGGCTCTTCCACACCCGCAGCCGGCATCTTCTGATCGAGACGGACGAGCGGCCGGACCATCCCGACTTCCGGTGGATGACACCGGCACAGCTCTCCGGACTGTTACGCCACAGCCACTACGTCAACATGCAGGCCCGGAGTCTTCTGGCGTGCCTGCACGCGCTCTCCGTCCCGGCCGGTCCGGCCCGTGTGCCCGAGCAAGGAGCCGAGACGGTATGACCTCGCAGGAACGGAATCCGGGCGAGCTGCCCGTGGTCGCCGTACTCGGAGCGTCCGGTTTCGTCGGATCGGCTGTGACGGCTGCGCTCGCGCAACTGCCCGTCCGGCTGCGGGCGGTGGCCAGGCGGCCGAGTCCCGTACCCGGCGGGAAGCCGGACCGCACCGATGTGCGTACGGCCGACCTCACCCGAGCCGGGGAGGTGGCCGACGCCGTCGCCGGCGCGAACGTGGTGATCCACCTCGTCACGCACAGCGGTGGCTGGCGAGCGGCCGAGAACGACCCTTCCAGCCGGGAGGTCAACGTCGGCGTGATGGAGAACCTCTGCGAGGTCCTGCGCCGCGACCGGGGGGACGCGCCTGCCCCGTTGGTCGTGTACGCGGGTGCCGCCTCCCAGATCGGCCTGCCGCCCGAGCGCCCCATCGACGGAAGTGAACCCGACCACCCGGAGACCGCGTACGACCACCACAAGCTGGCCGCCGAGCGGCTGCTGAAGGAGGCCACCGCGGAAGGGGTGCTGCGGGGCGCGAGCCTGCGCCTGCCGACGGTGTTCGGGCACGTCGCGGCGGCGCACGCCGCCGACCGGGGCGTCGTGGCCTTCATGATCCGCCGCGCCCTGGCCGGCGAGCCGCTCACTCTGTGGCACGACGGCACGGTCAAGCGGGACCTGGTGCATGTCGACGACGTGGCCCAGGCGTTCGTGGCCGCGCTCGATCATCCTGACGCGCTGGCCGGCGGCCACTGGCTGATCGGGGCCGGCCGGGGCGATCCGCTCGGCGACGTGTGCCGCACCGTGTCCGAACTCGTGGCGGCCCGGCTGGGGAAACCGCCGGTGCCGGTGGTTTCCGTGGCGCCGCCCGACAGCGCGCCGGGCACCGACTTCCGGAGCGTCACCATCGATTCCTCCTCGTTCCGGTCGGTTACCGGCTGGCGGCCTGGAATACCGCTGCGCGCCGCACTGGAGCGGACCGTGGCCGCCTTGGCCGAAGCCCATGCGACATAAGGGGACAGCCGTGTACGGACCGGAGTTCGCCGAGATCTACGACCACGTGTACACGCTGCGCGGGAAGGACTACCCGGCCGAGAGCAAGTACGTGACCGAGCAGATCCGTGGGCGACTGCCCGGGGCCTCGTCGCTGCTCGACGTCGCGTGCGGCACCGGAGGTCATCTGCGCTACTTCGACGAGCTGTTCGAGCACGTCGAAGGGGTGGAGCTCTCCGAGCCGATGCTGTCCGTCGCCCGGGACCGGATGCCCGGCACACCTCTGCACCAGGGCGACATGCGCGGGTTCGACCTCGGCCGGACCTTCGACGCCGTCGTCTGCATGTTCGCCGCTGTGGCACACCAGAGCGCCGACGAGCTCGCCGGCACGATGCGCTGCTTCGCGCGGCACCTGCGTCCCGGCGGCGTGGTCGTCGTCGAACCCTGGTGGTTCCCCGAGACCTTCCTCGACGGCTACGTGGCCGCGGACGTCCTCACGCCCGACCACCGCACCATCTCGCGCGTGTCGCACTCCCGGCGGGAGGGCGAGGCCTCACGCATGGACGTGCACTACGTCGTCGCCGACGCGGAGGGGGCCCGGCACTTCGTCGAGTCCTACTCCCACCAGCTCTTCCCGCGCGACCTGTACGAGCGGACCATGCGCGACGCGGGTTTCACGACCGAGTACATCGACGATGCCCAGTCCGGCCGGGGCCTGTTCCTCGGCGTGAAAGAAGGAGCGGAGCGTCCATGACGACCAGAGTCTGGGGCTATCTGGAGGAGTACGCGGAAGAGCGGAAGGACATCCTCGACGCCGTCGACACCGTCTTCAGCTCCGGCCGGCTCGTGCTGGGCAGCAGCATGGAGGGGTTCGAGCGGGAGTTCGCGGCCTATCACGGTATGCGGCACTGCGTCAGCGTCGACAACGGCACCAACGCCATCAAGCTCGCGCTCCAGGCCCTCGGCGTCGGACGGGGCGACGAGGTCGTCACCGTGGCGAACACGGCCGCGCCGACGGTGGTGGCCATCGACGCCATGGGCGCCACCCCGGTCTTCGTCGACATCGATCCCGACACCTACCTCATGGACACCGCACAGGTGGAGGCGGTCCTCACCGACCGGACGCGCTGCCTGCTGCCGGTCCATCTGTACGGGCAGTGCGTGGACCTGGAGCCGCTCCGGAGCCTCGTGGCCGAACGCGGCGTGACCCTGCTGGAGGACTGTGCCCAGGCGCACGGCGCCACCCGCCACGGCCGAACGGCCGGCACCACGGGGGACGCCGCGGCCTTCTCCTTCTACCCGACCAAGGTGCTCGGCGCATACGGCGACGGCGGTGCCACTCTCTTCCGCGAGGAGGAGACCGCCCGGCGCATGCGCCGGCTGCGCTACTACGGCATGGAGGAGCGCTACTACGTCGTCGAGACCCCCGGGCACAACGCCCGGCTCGACGAGGTCCAGGCGGAGATCCTGCGGAGGAAGCTTCCCCGGCTCGACGGCTACATCGCCGCGCGGCGCGCGATCGCCGAGCGCTACGCGGAGGGCCTCGCCGACACTGGCCTCGTACTGCCGTCCGTCGCGCCGGGCAACGACCACGTGTACTACGTGTACGTGGTGCGCCACCCGATGAGGGACGAGATCCTGCGGGCGCTCAAGGACCACGACATCGAACTCAACGTCAGTTACCCGTGGCCCGTCCACACCATGACCGGGTTCAGCCATCTCGGCTGGCAGGCAGGGTCGTTGCCGGTGACCGAGTCACTCGCCGACCAGATCTTCTCGCTGCCGATGTATCCCTCGCTGTCTCCCGCGACCCAGGACACGGTGATCGGCGTGCTGCGCGAGGTGCTGGCGGCGCTGTAGCGCCGCCTCACGAGACCGCCTCACCAGCCCGCCCCAGTGGACCCGCTCAGGAGGAGCCATGGAAATACGTGAACTCGCCGTCGAGGGAGCAGTGGAGTTCACTCCGCGTGTCTTTCCCGATGAACGCGGTAGCTTCGTCTCGCCGTTCCAGGAGGCGGCCTTCGAGAAGGCCGTCGGACACCGTCACTTCCGGGCGGCGCAGACCAATCACAGCCGGTCCCGCCGCGGTGTCGTCCGCGGGGTGCACTTCACCGTGACCCCTCCCGGCACCGCGAAGTACGTCTACTGCGCGCAGGGTGCCGCGCTCGACATCGTCGTCGACATCCGGGTCGGCTCACCGACGTACGGACGGTGGGACGCGGTGCGGCTCGACCCGGTCGACTTCCGGGCGATGTACTTCCCCGTCGGCGTCGGACACGCCTTCGTCGCGCTGGAGGACGACACCGTCATGTCCTACATGCTCACCAGTGGCTACGTCGCCGAGAACGAACTCGCCCTCTCCGTCCTCGATCCCGAGCTCGGGCTCCCGGTCCCCGACGGAATCGACCCCGTCATGTCCGAGCGGGACATGGCCGCGCCGACGCTCGCCGAGGCGAGGGCGGCGGGGCTGCTCCCCGATTACGCCACCTGCCGGGAGCTGACCCGGTGACCGGGCACCCTCGCCGGACGACGCGGACGGGCCCGGCCGGCCCGGCCGGATCCGGAGACAGACACCCTCGGAGGACCGCATGTCGACGCGCAGCACTGTGAACCCGTCGGTCAGACGACGAGGGGCGACCGCCGCCGAGCGTTCCCCGGCACCCGACATCGCGCGGGGCTTCATGCTGCTGCTCATCGCCCTGGCCCACGCGCCCATGTACGTGACGACCAGCGACCCGGGCGTGGTGACGCACCCGAAGGGGGGCGACGCGCTCGACCGCGCGATCACCTTCCTCAGCCTGGACCTGGTCGACAACCGTGCCTACCCGATGTTCGCCGCCCTCTTCGGCTACGGCATGGCGATGCTCGTCATGCGGCAGCGCGCGGCCGGCACCTCGTCGTCCGCGGCGGGCCGGCTGCTGCGCCGGCGTGGGGTGTTCCTCGTCCTGTTCGGGTTCGTCCACTTCGTGCTGATCTTCCCGGCCGACATTCTCGCGCCCTACGGAGTCGCGGCGTTGGCTTTCGGCTGGCTGCTCATCCGCGGCGACAGGGCGCTGGGCAGGGGTGTGGTGATCAGCGCCGCGGCGGCGGCCGTTCTGGCCACCCTGCTGTCCATCGCCGTGGCCATGGAGGAGAGCGGGAGCGGCGAGGAACTCCGCGGTACCGTCTGGGCCCACGACTACGGCGAGGCGGTGGTCGAGCGGCTGTCGCAGGTGCCGTTCGCCTCGGTGCACATCCTGCTGGGCTGGCCGATCCTCACCGCCATCCTGGTCGGGGCCGTGGCCGCGCGCAGGCGCTACCTCGACGACCCCGCTCGGCATCGCGCCCTGCTCAAACGCGTGGTGCTCATGGGTGGTTCCGTGTCGGTGCTCGGCGGCGTGCCGCTGGCGCTGGTGGGCGCCGGCTCCTGGCAGGCCGGTGACCTGGCCACGGGCTCGGTGACCGCGCTGCACGTGATCACCGGCTTCGCCGGGGGCCTGGCCTACGCGGCCGCGTTCGGGCTGCTGGTGGCGCGCCTCCAGGACCGGGGCCGGACCCCGGGGCCCGTGACCGGAGCCCTGGCGGCGGTCGGCCGCCGGTCGCTGACGTGCTATCTGCTGCAGTCCTCGCTGCTCGCGCTGGTCCTCGCACGCGTCGCCTTCGGCGTCGGCGACCGCATCCATGCCACCGGGGCGGCCGTCATCGCCGTCTGCGTCTGGCTCACGGTTCTCGCCGTGGCGGTCGCACTGGAACGTGCCGGGCTCAGGGGACCGTTGGACGCGCTGATGCGCCGGCTCGTCTACGGCAGGACCGCGGGCCGGGGGACGGAACCGGCCACGCAGGGCGCGCTCCGGCCCGAGACTGAGCCGGTGGGAAAGCAGGAGTCGGCGACGGGGGCCGAGTCGTGAAGGCGCTCGTGCTGGCAGGTGGCACCGGAACCAGGCTGCGGCCCTTCAGCCACACCATGCCCAAACAGCTCATCCCGCTCGCCAACAAGCCGGTGCTGGTGCACATCCTCGAGGACATCCGCGCACAGGGGATCACCGAGGTGGGCATCGTGGTGGGGGGTTACGCGGACGACATCGCCGCGAAGCTCGGCGACGGCTCCGAGCTCGGTCTGAGGATCACCTACCTCCGCCAGGACGCACCCCGGGGGCTGGCCCATTGTGTCGTGATCGCCCGGGAGTTCCTGGGCGACGCGGACTTCGTGATGTACCTCGGCGACAACATGCTGCCCCAGGGCATCGCGGGCATCGTGGCCGACTTCCGCACAGGCGGAGCGGACGCCCAGCTCGCGGTCCAGCCGGTCGAGGATCCGCGGGCCTTCGGCGTGGCCGAGCTGGACGGCCGGAGACGGGTGACCCGGGTCGTGGAGAAGCCGGCCCATCCGGTGGGCAACCTGGCACTCATCGGCGTCTACGTCTTCTCCGCGCGGATCCACGAGGCGGTCGCGGCCATCGTGCCGAGTGCGCGCGGGGAGCTGGAGATCACCGACGCCGTCCAGTGGCTGGTCGCCGGTGGCCATGACGTCCGGGGGTCCCACTACACGGGCTACTGGCGGGACATGGGCACGGTCGACGACATGCTGGAGTGCAATCGCGAGCTGCTTCGGACCCTCACCCCCTGTGTGGCGGGCAAGGCGGACGAGGCCAGCGAACTCGTCGGCCCGGTGGAGATCGGGGTGGACACCCGGGTGGTGAACTCGCGCATCACCGGTCCGGTGAGCATCGGCCGGGGCACCGTGATCGAGGACAGCGTCGTGGGGCCGGACACGGCGATCGGCGACGACTGCGTGCTGAGCGGCGCCGGTGTGTCCTACTCGATCGTCCTCGACGCCGCGACCATCAGCGGCGTCGAGGGTCTGCACGGCTCCGTCATCGGCCGGGCCGCGCACGTGGCCTCCGCCGACGGCGGCGGCCGACGTCACCGGCTGACGGTCGGTGACCACGCGAGCGTGCACATGCTGACGACCTGATGAGGCGAACCGAATGAGAATCTTTGTGACCGGCGGGGCGGGCTTCATCGGTTCGTGCTACGTGCGAGCCGTGCTGGACGGGTCGTACCCCGGCTACGAGGACGCCAAGGTCACCGTTCTGGACCTGCTCACCTACGCGGGCAACCGGGCCAACCTGCCGGCGGACCATCCCCGGCTCACCTTCGTCCGGGGCGACGTGTGCGACGCGGCCACGCTCCTCGACCTGCTGCCGGGGCACGATGCGGTCGTGCACTTCGCCGCCGAGTCGCACGTGGACCGCTCACTCAAGGCGCCCGCGGAGTTCGTGCGGACCAACGTGGCCGGTACGCAGACCCTGCTGGAGGCGTGCCTGCGTTCCGGGGTGCCGCGGGTACTCCATGTGTCCACCGACGAGGTGTACGGGTCGATCGAGGAGGGGGCCTGGACCGAGGAGTGGCCGCTGGACCCCAGCTCGCCGTACGCGGCCACGAAGGCGGGCAGTGACCTGGTCGCCGGCTCCTACTGGCACACGCACGGGCTGGACGTGTCGGTGAGCCGCTGCTCCAACAACTACGGCCCCTACCAGCATGTGGAGAAACTCATCCCGCTCTTCACCACCAGGCTCTTCGCGGGCCGGTCCCTGCCGCTCTACGGCACCGGGACCAACGTGCGCGAGTGGATCCATGTGGCGGACCACTGCCGGGCACTGCAGCTCATCCTCACCAAGGGGCGCGGCGGCGAGATCTACAACGTCGGCGGCGGCACGCCGATGACCAACCGTCAGGTGACCGAGCGACTCCTTGACCTGTGCGGCGCCGGCCCGGACCGGGTGCGCCTGACTCCCGACCGCAAGGGACACGACCAGCGCTACGCGCTGGACGGGACCAAGCTGCGCGAGGAGCTGGGCTTCGAGCCCTCGGTGCCCTTCGAGCAGGGGCTCGCCGAAACGGTCGCCTGGTACCGGGAGAATCGCGATTGGTCGGACCGCTGAAAGTGCGGGCGATTCCGGCAGAGCAATACGGGATAAGACACCGACGGTGCGGCCGCCCCAAACCCGTGAGGGCTGCGCAAACGCCGGGAACGGAAACTTGAATTAAAGTGCCTCGGCGCTCCGCGCGCGCCCGTCTATTTTGCGCCGATGGCTAATTTTCGCGGCATGAATTCCGGGCACCGCTCCAGCCTCTCGCGCTGGGAATGTGCTGGTCAGCAGTCTTCAACCTCCTCCCCGGCAAGGTCCGGACAGGTTCGGTGAGTGTGCGCGGGTAGCGGCTCGCTGACGGTTCAGGGCTTCTGCGGACGTCTCCCTGTCCGACGTCCAGAGATACTCCAGAAGACCTTCATGGGTCACGAGTCACACTCTGATGAATGCCGATGCGCGCCCCGCAGTAAGCGGTGCACGTCTGTTGAAGCAAGGAGAGGATCTGTAATGTCGTCCACTCTCTTCGGTGTACCTGAAGAATTCGACGCCATCGTCATCGGTGGCGGGCCGGCCGGCTCCACCACTGCGGGGCTTCTCGCGAAGCGTGGACACCGTGTCCTCGTACTCGACCGTGAACGGTTCCCCCGGTATCACGTCGGAGAGTCGCTCATCCCCGCCTTCATGCGTCCCATGCAGGAACTGGGCATCACCGAGCGCATGGACGCCCGAGGCTTCGAGCGCAAGTACGGTGGCACGCTGGTCTGGGGCAACGCACAAATCCCCTGGAACTTCTCGTTCATCGAGGGCACCACCCACGAGTTCGCGTACCACACCCGGCGCGCCGACATGGACTCCCTGATACTCGACCGGGCCCGCGAGCTGGGCGCGTTCATCGTCGAGGAAGCCACCGTCAAGGAGCCCATCGAGACCGACGGCCGCGTCACCGGTGTCCGCTACACGCTGCGCGGCACGGACGGTATGCACGAGGCGCGGGCGAAGATGGTCATCGACGCCTCGGGCCAGGCCCGGCTCCTCAGCCGCAAGTACGCCGACGTCACCTGGCACGAGGAGCTGCGCAACGTCGCCGTCTGGACGTACTTCGACAACTGCGAGCGGCTGCCGGGCGACGAGTACACCAATATCCTCATCGAGGGCCTGGATGAGGGCTGGTTCTGGGGCATTCCGATCGACAAGGGCACCATCAGCGTCGGTTACGTGACGCGGTCGGAGGAGGCCAACAAGGACGGCAAGTCCCTGGAGGACCTGTTCAAGGCCGAGGTGGCGAAGTCGACCAAGCTCAAGAAGATGCTCGCGGGCGGCAACCAGTCCGCCGGCTGGCGGACCGCGCGCGACTGGTCGTACACCAGCCAGAGCTTCACCGGCAACGGCTGGGTGTGTGTGGGTGACTCCGCCGCCTTCGTCGACCCGCTGTTCTCCACCGGTGTCGCGCTGGCGACCCTGGCCGGCAGCACCCTGGCGAAGATCGTCGACAAGATCATCCAGCACCCCGAGATCGAGGAACAGGCCCTCAAGCGCTACGTCACCGCGTACCGGGGCTTCTTCGACGAGATCCGGGTCTTCGTCGAGCGGTTCTACGACCGCACCAGGTACAAGGAGTTCTACCACAGCCTCGCGCAGGAGATGGTCGACCCCGAGCGCGAGCGCACGCCGTCGGCGAACTTCGTTCAGCTGATCTCCGGGCTGAGCGGGAAACATCCGATGCTCAACCTCGAGATCGACGACCTCATCAACGAGGTCCCGGAGCCGGCCGCCGAGCAGAGCTGAACGCCGTGCAGGACGGGAGAAGGATGAACGGGTAGCCCCGGCCATGAGCAGTTACCAGGTGCAACTACTCTTCATCGACCTCGGTCTGATCCTCTTTCTGGCGAGAGGGTTCGGCTATCTCGCGGCCCGTGTCAACCAGCCCGCGGTGGTGGGCGAGATCGTCGCGGGTGTTCTGCTGGGGCCGACCCTGTTCAACGGGGCGATCTCCGCTCTGCTCTTCCCCGACGACATCCGCCCGCTGCTCACGGGCATGGCGGATGTCGGCGTGGCCCTCTTCATGTTCGCCGTCGGCCTGGAGCTGGACGGCTCCACGCTGCGGGGCAGGAGCCGGGTCGCCGGAGGCGCGGCCCTCGGATCCACCGTGGCGCCGTTCCTGCTCGGCATCGGGCTCGCCTTCTACCTGCTGCGCACGCATGAGGCCCGCGACACCGCGGCGTTCGTCGTGTTCATCGGGCTCTCGGTCTCGGTCACGGCGTTCCCTGTGCTGGCCAGGATTCTCACCGAGCGCGGTATCAGCAACACCGCGCTCGGCGGGATCGCGCTCGCGACCGCCGCGACGGTGGACGTCGTCGCCTGGGCCGCCCTCGCGGTGGTGCAGGCGACGACGGGGGGCGGTGGCGAGCACTGGCGCGTGGTCCTCGCCTTCCCGTACATCCTCGTGATGATGTACGTCGTGCGGCCCTTGCTGCGCGCCGTGTTCGTCAAGGACGGGAAGGCGGTCGCCTTCGCTCCGTGGCACCTCGCCCTGGCCCTCATCGGGGTGCTGCTGTCGGCGGCGGCGACCGAGGCGATGGGGATGCAC
>NZ_JBOHCV010000646.1:0-6233 GCF_050698815.1 Streptomyces sp. | reverse complement strand
GCCGCGAGCCGCCGCGCCGGTGTACGCCGCGGCCCCCGGCCGGCCGGGGGGCCGACGGCACACCGGAGCCCGGTTCGTGCGCCGCTGTGCTGTCCGTCCCACTCACTGTGCCGTCGCCCTCGTGCCTCTCCGTGCGGTCGTCGCGTCGTGCGCTGCGCTGCCCCGCGCCATCATGCCCGTTGCCGGACGGGGCCGGGACGGCGCCATGCGCCCGGCGGACCTGGGTCGGCGACCGGGCGGCACTCCCGGCGTGGACGGTACTGTCTGCGGCGATGGACAAGACCTTGATCGTCACCAACGACTTCCCGCCCCGCCCGGGTGGCATCCAGGCGTTTCTGCACAGCATGGCGCTGCGGCTCGACCCGTCCCGAGTGGTCGTCTACGCCTCCACCTGGAAGCGGAGTGACGAAGGCCTCGCCGAGACCGCCCGGTTCGACGCGGAGCAGCCCTTCCCGGTCGTGCGCGACCGTACGACCATGCTGCTGCCGACCCCGCGGGTCACCCGGCGCGCGGCCGGACTGCTGCAGGAACATGGCTGCCGGTCCGTCTGGTTCGGCGCCGCCGCGCCGCTCGGACTGATGGCGCCCGCCCTGCGCAAGGCGGGCGCGGAGCGGCTGGTGGCGACCACGCACGGGCACGAGGCGGCCTGGGCGCAGCTTCCCCTCTCCCGTCAGCTGCTGCGCCGGATCGGTGAGGGCACCGATACGCTCACCTACCTCGGCGAGTACACCCGGTCCAGGATCGCCGGCGCGCTCACCCCGCAGGCGGCCGCCCGGATGGTGCACCTGCCGCCCGGCGTCGATGAGAAGACCTTCCACCCCGGTTCGGGCGGCACGGCGGTACGGGCGGAGCTCGGCCTCACCGAGCGGCCCGTGGTCGTCTGCGTCTCCCGGCTGGTGCCGCGCAAGGGCCAGGACACCCTGATCCGGGCGATGCCGCGGATCCTCGCCGCGGTGCCGGACGCCATGCTGCTGATCGTGGGCGGCGGCCCGTACCGCGGCAAGCTGGAGAAGCTGGCCGCGGCGACGGGGGTCGCCGGTTCCGTACGCTTCACCGGCGCCGTCCCGTGGGCGGAACTGCCCGCGCACTACGGCGCCGGTGACGTCTTCGCGATGCCGTGCCGCACCCGCAGGGGCGGGCTGGACGTGGAGGGGCTCGGCATCGTCTACCTGGAGGCCTCGGCCACCGGACTCCCCGTCGTCGCCGGTGACTCGGGCGGGGCGCCCGACGCGGTGCTGACGGGCGAGACCGGCTGGGTCGTACGGGGCGGAGTCACCGAGGACGTCGCCGGCCGCGTCAGCACCCTCCTGGCCGACCCCGGCCTGCGCGCCCGCATGGGCGAGCGGGGCCGGGACTGGGTGGCCGAGCGCTGGCGCCGGGATCTGCTCGCGGAGCGGCTGAAGGAGCTGCTCTGAGCCTGCCGTTCAGCGCCGAACACACCCTCCGGCGCTGAACGCGTTCCGGGCCCCGGCCGGGGAGCCGGTCAGGCGGCCCTCAGGCGGGCCCTCAGGCGACCCTAGGAATACAAGGCCTCGATCTCGTCGGCGAAGTCCTTCGCCACCACGCCGCGCTTGAGCTTCAGCGAGGGTGTCAGGTGCCCGGACTCCTCGGTGAACTGGCCGGTCAGCACCCGGAACTTGCGTACGGACTCGGCACGGGAGACCGCCGAGTTGCCCTCGTCCACCGCGTGCTGCAGCTCGGCCAGCAGCTCCGCGTCCCGCAGCAGCGCGGAGTGCGGGACCCCGCCCTTGCCGTGTTCCTCGGCCCAGCGCGGCAGGAACTCCTCGTCGACGGTGAGCAGCGCGCCAACGAAGGGACGGCCGTCACCGACCACCATGCACTCGGAGACCAGCGCGTGCCCGCGGATGCGGTCCTCGATGACCGCCGGGGCGACGTTCTTGCCGCCGGCGGTCACCAGGATCTCCTTCTTCCGCCCGGTGATGGCGAGGTAGCCGTCGGCGTCCAGCGTGCCGATGTCGCCGGTGTGGAACCAGCCGTCGGAGAGTGCTTCGCGAGTGGCCTGCTCGTTGTTCCAGTAGCCGGTGAAGAGGTGCTCGCCGTGCAGCAGCACTTCGCCGTCGTCCGCGATGCGGATGACGGAGCCGGGCAGCGGCTGGCCGACCGTACCGATCTTCTGCCGGTCGTAGGGGTTGAAGGCGGTGGCGGCACAGGACTCCGTCAGGCCGTAACCCTCCAGCACCGTGAAGCCGATGCCGCGGTAGAAGTGGCCGAGCCGTTCGCCCAGCGGTGCGCCGCCGGAGATGGCGTGGGTGGCGCGGCCGCCGAGCACCGCGCGCAGCTTGCTGTAGACCAGCCGGTCGAAGACCCTGTGCCGCAGTTTCAGTTTCAGCGACGGTCCCGAAGGGTCCTCCAGCGCGCGGCTGTAGGCGATCGCGGTGTCCGCGGCCTTGTCGAAGATCTTGCCCTTGCCGCCCGCCTGGGCCTTCGCCCGCGCGGAGTTGTAGACCTTCTCGAAGACGCGCGGCACGCCGAGCACCATGGTCGGGCGGAAGGCGCCCAGTTCGTCGGTGAGCGTCTTCACGTCGGACACATGACCGAGCTTGATCGGCGCCATCACGGCCGCGACCTGCACCAGCCGTCCGAAGACGTGGGCGACGGGCAGGAAGAGCAGTACGGAGGACTCGCCCGTACGGAACATGGGCCGCAGCCGCTCGACCACGTTGCCGCACTCCGCGAAGAAGCTGCGGTGGGTGAGCACACAGCCCTTGGGCCGGCCGGTGGTGCCGGAGGTGTAGACGATGGTGGCGGGGGAATCGGCGCGCGCGCTGGAGCCGCGCTCCTCGAGCGTCCCGTCACCGACCTCCGCGCCGGCGGCGGTGAGCACGGCCACCGCGCCCGCGTCCGCCACCCGGCCGTCCGCGTCCGTCACGGCCTGTGGTGCGCCCGCGTCGATCTGCCAGACGTGCGCGAGAGCGGGCAGCCGGTCGCGTACCGAGTCCACCGACTTGGCGTGCGTCTCCGACTCCACCACGCAGGCCACCGCCCCGGAATCGCCGAGGATCCAGGCGATCTGCTCCGGTGAACTCGTCTCGTACACCGGCACGGTGACGGCGCCCGCGCTCCAGATGGCGAAGTCCAGCAGGGTCCACTCGTATCGCGTGCCGGACATCAGGGCGACGCGGTCGCCCGGCTGCACGCCGGCGGCGATCAGGCCCTTGGCCGCGGTCCGCACCTCGGCCAGGAAGTCGACGGCACTGACGTCCGCCCACTGCCCGGCGCGCTTACGTGCGATGACGGGAACGTCGGGATGCTGAGCCGCGTTGCGGCGGATGAGATCCGTCAGATTTCCGTCGGCCGGAACCTCGTAAAGGGCCGGAAGGCTGAACTCGCGCAAGAGTGCTGCTCCTCGTGGGGCGCCGGGCATGGAGTCCGTCGGAGGGGCGGCACCCTCCGGCTTGGTCCGCTGGCTCGGTCCAGGACCCGTGGGGGGTTCCAAGATGAATGCCGGCCCGGACGTTACCCATCAGTACGGGTATCGGGATAGGGGGTGACGCGGAGATGTCTGATGCGTCACATACCCCGGCTGTGCTGACGGCAGCTTAGTCCACGCCCTCCGTGAGAGGGAAGTAACCGCAGGTGGGGAGGTTTCCGGACGGGCTGCCGCAGAGGCGACCGGCGTTTTAGGGTGTGGCCATGCGAGTCCATGTGGTCAGCGACGTACACGGCAACAGCCAGGACCTCGCGACGGCGGGTGACGGCGCCGACGCGCTCGTCTGCCTGGGAGACCTCGTCCTCTTCCTCGACTACGCCGACCACTCACGTGGCATTTTTCCCGAGCTTTTCGGGGTCGAGAGCGCCGATCGGATCGTGGAGCTGCGCACCGAGCGCCGCTTCGCCGAGGCCCGGGAGTTCTCCGCCGGGCTCTGGGCGGGCATAGACCGCAGGGCGGCGACCGAAGCCGCCGTCCGCAGGCAGTACGCCGAGCTGTTCGCCGCCTTTCCGACGCCGACGTACGCGACGTACGGCAACGTCGACATGCCACCGCTGTGGGCGGAGTACGCGGGACCGGGCACCACCGTGCTGGACGGGGAGACGGTCGACATCGGCGGCCGGCGCTTCGGCTTCGTGGGCGGCGGGCTGCGGTCACCGATGCGCACGCCGTACGAGATCGACGCGGAGACCTATGCCGCGAAGATCGCGGCACTGGGCGAGGTCGACGTGCTCTGCTCCCATATCCCGCCCGATGTCCCGGAATTGTGCTACGACACGGTCGCGCGCCGTTTCGAACGGGGCAGCGAGGCACTGCTGGAGGCGATTCACGCCGTACGGCCGCGCTTCCACCTCTTCGGACACGTGCACCAGCCGCTCGTGCGGCGGATGCGGATCGGGGCGACCGAGTGCGTCAACGTGGGGCACTTCAACGCGACCGGGACGCCGTGGGTGCTGGAGTGGTGAGCTGCCGGGGACCGGAGCGGTCCGGCGGCGGAGCGAGCCCGGGAGCCGTTCGATGGACGGCCCGCACGCCGCGCGCCGGGGGTGCGGGGTAGCCTGCCAACGGCATGGGGGAACGTCGCAGCATTCGGAGGAGCCACGGCGATGGCGGAACACACCAGTTCGAACATCACCATCGATGCAGCGCCCGCTGCCGTGATGGGGGTGATCGCCGACTTCCCCCGCTACCCGGAGTGGACGGGTGAGGTGAAGGAGGCCGAGGTCCTCTCCGCGGACGCGGACGGGCGCGCCGAACAGGTGCGGCTGCTGCTGGACGCGGGCGCCATCAAGGACGAACACACCCTGGCCTACGAGTGGATCGGCGCGAACGAGGTCCGCTGGTCCCTGGTGAAGTCCCAGATGCTGCGCGCGCTCGACGGCGTGTACCGGCTGACGCCGGCGGCGGGCGGCGACCGTACCGAGGTCACCTACCAGCTGACCGTCGACGTCAAGATCCCGATGCTGGGGATGATCAAGCGCAAGGCCGAGAAGGTCATCATCGACCGCGCGCTGTCCGGACTCAAGAAGCGCGTCGAGTCGGGCGGTGGCGCGACGGCGGGTACGGACGCCGCCAAAGGCTGACGCCCCGGTGCCCCGCCCCTCTTCCGGACAGTCCGATGCCGGGCAGTCCCCTTCCGGGCAGTCCGATGCCGGACAATCCCATGCCGGACAGCGGCCACCACGCACGGTGCTGGTCATGGGAGCGGGCGGCGCCGGCCGTACGACGGTGGCCGCCGCGACCGCACTCGCCGACGGCCGGCAGGGGCGGCGCACGCTGCTGCTGAGCGAAGAACAGCCCGGCACGCTGGCGGCGCTGCTCGGCGTACCGGACGTGGGCACGGCCGAGGCCGAAGTGCCGGCCGTGGAGGGGCTGTGGGTCGCCCGTATCGACTCCGGTGAGCACTTCCGCGGCGGCGCGGCGGTGCTGCAGGAGCGGGGCCGTACGGTGCTGGGGCTGCTCGGTGCCGACCCGCTGGACGAGGACGAACTGACCGAACTGCCCGGCGCCGGGACCTTCGCGCTGCTGGGCACACTGCGCGCGGCGCACGCATCGGGCGCGTGGGACACGCTTGTCGTCGACCTGCCTCCCACCACGCGAGCACTGCGGGGGCTCGCACTGCCGGGACAGCTGCGCCGCTATCTGCGCAGGCTGCTGCCGCCCGAGCGGCAGGCGGCACGGGCGCTGCGTCCGCAGCTCGCGCAGCTCGCGGGCGTGCCGATGCCCACGCGGGCGCTGTACGAGACGGCGGACCGTTGGGAGGGCGAACTCGCGGCCGTGGAGGACGTGCTGGCGTCGGCGGCGACCGCCGCGCTGCTCGTCGCGGAGCCGGGTCCGCTCGCCGCGGAAGCACTGCGCGCCGCCCGGGCCGGGCTGGGCCTGTACGAACTGCCGCTGGAGGCGGTCGTCGCCAACCGGGTGCTGCCGACCGGGAGCGCGGACCCCTGGCTGGCCTCGCTGTCCGGTCAGCAGCAGACCGTGCTCAAGCAACTGCGCGAGGAGTGCGCGGCGCAGGGCGTGCCGGTGCGTGAACTGCCGCACCTGGGACGCGACCCGCGTGGCGTCCAGGACATCCGGGATCTGGCGGGTCTCGCCGGGCTGGCCGCCTCCGCGCCCGGCCTCGGCTCCGGCTCCGGCTCGGACTCCGGCTCCGGCTCCGGGTCCGGGTCCGGGAGGGTGGAGGACCGGCTGGCGCGGGACGGCCTGCTGGTCTGGGTGCTGCCGCTGCCCGCCACCCGCAAGGAGGAGCTGGATCTGGTCCGGCGCGGGGACGAACTGATCC
>NZ_JBOHCV010000645.1:0-9337 GCF_050698815.1 Streptomyces sp. | reverse complement strand
CTCCGCCTGGGCCTGGTGGCCGTGCGCCCAGCGGGCGAGCGCGCGTACCCGTGCCGCGGCGTCGGCGAGCCGCTGCTCCGTCAGCTCACCGTCGTGCACGGCACGCACCAGTGCGTCGCGCAGCCGCAGCACGGTGGCCTCGTCGGCCAGTCCGCCGCCGACACAGATGGCGTCGGCACCCGCGGCGAGGGCGAGGACGCTGCCCCGCTCCAGCCCGTAGGCGCCGGTGATGGCCCGCATCTCCATGCCGTCCGTGACGATCAGTCCGGGGTGACCGAGGCCGCCGTCCCCTTCCGGCGCGCGCAGCAGGCCGGTCAGAGCGGCCGGGCTCAGGGTGCCGGGCAGGGTGGCGTCGAGGGCGGGCAGCAGGATGTGCGCGCTCATCACGCCCTTGCTGCCGGCGGCGATGGCGGCCCGGAAGGGGACGAGTTCGCGCGCGTGCAGCGTGCCCAGGTCGGCGTCGATGCGCGGCAGCGAGTGGTGTGAGTCGACCGCTGTGTCGCCGTGCCCGGGGAAGTGCTTGACGCAGGCGGCGACGCCCGCCTCCTGCAGCCCCTCGATGTAGGCGGCGGTGTGCCGGGCCACGAGCTCGGGGTCGTCACCGAAGGAGCGAACGCCGATGACCGGGTTGTCGGGGTTGGAGTTGACGTCGGCGGACGGCGCCCAGTTGAGGTTGACGCCGCAGGCGGCGAGGCGGCGGCCCAGTTCGTGCGCGACGGCCCGGGTGAGGACGGGGTCGTCGACATGTCCGAGGGCGAGATTGCCGGGGAAGGAGGAGCCCGTACGGGCCTCCAGGCGGGTCACGTCACCACCCTCCTCGTCGGCCGCCACGACTACCTCGGGCCGTACCCGGCGCAGCTGGGCGGTGAGCTGGGCGAGCTGCTCCGGTGAGGTGATGTTGCGGCCGAACAGCGCGACGGAGGCGAGCCCCTCGCCGAGCTGACGCAGCAGCCAGTCGGGCGCGCTGGTGCCGGTGAATCCGGGCTGCAGCACGGCGAGGGCGTCCCGGGTGAGGGTCTGTGTGTCGCTGGCGAGCGTGGTCATGTGGCCGGTCGTCCCTTCGGGTGGCCTTTCATTCCCTACCCCTTCACCGCACCGGCGGTGAGACCGCTGACCGCCTTGCGCTGCAGGTAGAGGAAGAGCAGGAGGATGGGCAGGGCGAAGAGGGTGGCGGCGGCCATGGTGGCGCCCCAGTCGTCCCCGAAGGCGGTCTGGAACCTGGACAGCCACAGCGGCAGGGTCTGCGCCTCGGCGTCCTTGTTCAGAATGAGCACCATCGGGAACTCGTTCCACGCCGTGATGAAGCCGAACAGCGAGGTGGCCATCAGGCCGGGAGCGAGCAGCGGGAAGATCACCTTGCGGAACGCCTGCCCGCGGTCGCAGCCGTCCACCATCGCCGACTCCTCCAGCTCCTTGGGCACCGCCGCGACGTAGCCGCGCAGCGTCAGGATCGTCAGCGGCAGCACCATCACCGTATAGAACAGCGTGAGCGGAACGAGACTGTTGAGCATCTCGGCGTCCCGCACAGTCATGTAGATCGCGATGACCATCACTTCCCAGGGCGCCATCTGCGCGACCATGAAGGTCAGGATGATGCCTCTGCGGCCCTTGAAGCGCAGGCGGGCGAGGGCGAACGCCGCGCAGAGCGCGATCACCAGCGCCAGGCCCACCGCGAGGACGGTGACCGTGACCGAGTTGCGTACCAGCGACCAGAAGTGCTCGGCCCGTACCGCGGTGCCGAAGTGCTCGAGGGTGGGGCGGGCGGGGAACCAGACCGGGTCCTCGGTGACGATGTCGCTGTTCGGCTTGAGTGCCGTGTTGAACATCCAGTAGACGGGAAAGACGAAACCCACGAAGAGCACGAGCGCCGTCGCGTTGGGCCACAGGCGGCTCAGGACCGACCGCTTCACCGTTCGTCCTCCTCGGATGCGCCGGGGGTCTCTTGTCGCAGTGCGAGGCGCAGGTAGTACGACATCAGGGCCAGCAGGATCAGGATGGTGAGCACGGAGATGGCCGCGCCCATGCCGTAGTGCTGGTTGCCGACGCCCTCGACGAAGGCGTAGACGGGGAGCGTCTCGGTGAGCCGGTCGGGACCGCCCTCGTTGATCGCGAAGACGTGCGGGAACGCCTTGAAGATCCAGATGACTTCGAGGAACGTCGTCACGAGCAGGAACGGCTTGAGGTACGGGAAGGTCACCGTGGCGAAGCTCTGCCGGCCGTTCGCGCCGTCCAGCGCGGCGGCCTCGTACAGCTCCCGCGGGATGGTCGTGCTCGCCGCGTAGAGGTTGATCGCGACGAACGGTACGGACGTCCAGACGATCAGCAGTGAGATGACGAAGAAGGTCGACAGCTGCCCGCCGGTCCAGTTGAAATCGGCCATGGAGTGAAAACCGGCCGCGTCCAGCACCCAGTTGACGACACCGAAGCGCTGGGCGAACAGCCACTGGTAGACGGTGGTCGCGGCGATGACGGGCATCGCCCAGGCGAGCACGAGGCCGACGAGCAGCAGCAGCCGCATCCGGGCGCCGAGCCGGGCCAGCAGCAGACCGGTCAGCGTGCCACCCAGCATGATCAGCACGACGTTGACGACGGTGAAGATCACCGACCGCAGGGTGACCCGCCAGAACTCCTCACTGCCGAGGGTGGCGCCGTAGTTGTCGGTGCCGGTCCACTCCGTGACGTGCTGGATCAGCTGCGTCATGTTGAGGTTCTGGAAGGAGAGCATCCCGTTCCGCACCAGCGGCCAGCCGAGGAGGACCGCGGTGACGGCGAGCGCGGGGAGCAGCAGCAGGTACGGGCGCCCGCCGCGGTGTCCCGCTCCGTACTCCCGCGCCGGCGAGGTGGCGCCCGGCGGCGCCTGCGGGGGCGGGCCGTCCACCGGCGGCGGCGCCTGGTCGGTCTGCACTGACATCTGCGCTCCAGCTCGCGTGGTCGAACCCGCGTGGTCGGGAGGGTGGTCGAGGAGGTGGCCGGGAGTTCGGGTGCGGGCTGCCTTGCGCCGGTGTGGGCGGTCGTGCCGCCCCCTCCGGCGACACGACCGCCCGCACCGCCCGCACCGCCCGCACCGCAGCAGCCCCCTGGCGGCCGGGCTGCCGCCACGGCTACTGCTTCTGCGAAAGCCGCTTGTCGAGTTCGCCCTTGACCGACTTGGCGGCCGCGGCGTGCGGCTTCCCCTTGAGTACGGCCGTCATGTAGCTCTTCACCGGGTTGGGCGGGTTCTCCACGGCGGCCCACTCCGGGATCAGCGGGGTGAGTCCGCCGCGGGCGACGGCGGGGGCGGCCGCCACGGCCGCGGGATTGCCCTGGAGCCGGTCCTGCAGCGATTCCTTGTTCGGGATCACGCCGCTCTCCTCGGCGAGCGCGCCCTCGAACTTGTCCGACAGCGCGATCTTGAGGAACTCCTTGGCGAGTTCCCGCTTCTCGCTGCCCGCCGCGACGGCCAGGTTGGAGCCGCCGAGGAAGACCCCCTCGGGCTGACCGGCCCGCTCTCCCGGGATGGTGAAGTAGCCGATGTCCTTCTTGATCTCCGGGTTGGCCTCGACGGCGGTCGCCGCCTCCCAGCCCAGGCCGATGAACGCGCCCGTCTTGCCCTTGGCGAAGACCTCGGCCTGCTGCGGCGTCGCCTCGTCCTTGTCCTTGGGCGCCGTCGAGTAGGACGCGTACTTCTCGTAGATCTTCATCGCCTCACCGACCTTGGGGTCGTCGAGGTTGGAGACCCACTTGCCGCCCTCCTTCTTGACCAGGTCGGCGCCCTTGCCGATGAGGAGACCGTCGAAGAAGTACCAGTTCTGGCCGGGCAGATAGAGCGGCTCGGCGTCGGTCTTCCTCTCGATCGTCTCCAGTGCCTCGAAGAATCCCACCCGGGTGTTGGGCGTGCCCTTGAGACCGGCGTCGGCCCAGACCTTCTTGTTGTAGATGACGGTGCGGTTGACCGCGAACCACGGGGCGGCGTACTGCTTGCCGTCATAGACGGCCGACTTGTTGATGGAGGGCGTCCAGTCCGCGCCCAGGCCCTTCTTGAGGTCGCTCAGGTCGGCGAGGCCGCCCGTCTTCGCGTACGCGGGGGTCTGGGTGTTGCCGACCTCGATCACGTCGGGCGGGTCGGACTCGGAGAGCGCGGTGGTGATCTTCTGCTGAATGCCGTTCCACTGCTGGGCCTCCAGCTTCAGCTTGGCGCCGGTCTCCTTCTCGAAGGCCGCCCTGACGTCCTTCTCCCACTGCTTGGGCGTGGAGCCGTCCATCACCCACAGCGTCAGTGTCTGACCCTTGTACCCGTCCGCGCCGGACGTGCCCTCGCCGCCGGACCCACAAGCCGCAACACTCGCCATCAGAGCCGCGATTCCGATCGCGGCCATGAGCCCACGTTTCACAGCACCCTCCCCATGGACTGGACCTGCTCGTTAATGGTTTAGACCAGTCAGAGCTTGGCCTAGACCTATAAAGGTGTCAACGGTGCGGAAAGGCGGCGGTCGGTTCCGTTACCGGAACGACATCTGGGACGGGGAGTCCCCCGCGCCCACCTCCGTGCCACGATGTGAGCCGCGAGGCAGGGCCGGAGCCGGTACGGGAGCCGCGAGCACCGCCCACACCAACGGAGGAGCCGGTGACGGCAGCACGACATGAGTCGGGAAGGCGAGCCATGGCCATGGACGGGGGCGGGGTCACAGCCGCCACAGCAGAGCCGGACGCCCGCGGCGGCGGCACGCGGACCGCACGTGTGCCCAAGTACTACCGGCTCAAGCGGCACTTGCTGGAGATGACCGAGACGCTTCCTCCCGGCACCCCCGTCCCTCCCGAGCGCTCGCTGGCGAGCGAGTTCGACACCTCGCGTACGACCGTGCGCCAGGCGCTGCAGGAACTCGTCGTCGAAGGACGGCTGGAGCGCATCCAGGGCAAGGGCACCTTCGTCGCCAAGCCCAAGGTCTCCCAGGCGCTGCAACTCACCTCCTACACCGAGGACATGCGCGCCCAGGGCCTCGAACCCACCTCTCAGCTGCTGGACATCGGCTACGTCACCGCTGACGACCGGCTCGCCGACGCCCTGGACATACCCACGGGCGGACGGGTACTGCGCATCGAGCGGCTGCGACTGGCCAGCGGTGAGCCGATGGCCATCGAGACCACGCATCTGTCACAGAAGCGCTTCCCCGCCCTGCGCCGCAGCCTTGTGAAATACACCTCGCTCTACACCGCTCTGGCAGAGGTCTACGGCATCCATCTCGCCGAGGCGGAGGAGACCATCGAGACCTCGCTGGCCACCCCCCGCGAGGCCGGGCTGCTCGGTACGGACGTGGGCCTGCCGATGCTGATGCTCTCCCGCCACTCGCTGGACACGGAGGGTGAGCCGGTGGAATGGGTGCGCTCGGTCTACCGCGGGGACCGGTACAAGTTCGTGGCCAATCTGCAGCGGCCCCACCCCGGGCCGGGGGGCCTTGACGGCGCCTCGTAACGAATCGGCATGCGGGTGGCTCCCCCGCCGTCCGCGGTGTAGCGCACCTCACATACCGTGCTCTACGGTCCCCTTTCCGCCGCGACGGAAGTGATAGACGCAATTCCGTTATACGGACAGGTAGTGACGGGGAGCGAACCGCTCGCCTAGATTCCTGCGCAATACCACGGAGATCACCGAGAGACCGAGAGACGGAGTCAGGTCATGCCCGCACCACCCGAACGTTCATCAGGCGGGTCGCCCCCCGTCATCACCCCGGCGCGCGTCGTCATCGGGCTGTGCCTGTTCGTTCCGTTCGTCGCCGTCCTGTGGGTCAGCTCCTACGCGCGCGTCGAGCCGACGTTCATCGGCCTCCCGTTCTTCTACTGGTACCAGATGCTGTGGGTCTTCATCTCCGCCGGTCTGACGATGATCGCGTACCGGCTCGTCCAGCGTGAGCAGGCGAAGCGGCGCGCCGCACAGCGAGAGGACGGTGCGCGATGAACTCCGGAGTCAACGGCATCGCACTGGCCGTCTTCATCTTCTTCTTCGCGGTCGTCACGGGCATGGGCTTCCTCGCCGCCCGCTGGCGCAAGGCCGAGAACGCGAACAGTCTCGACGAATGGGGCCTGGGCGGACGGAGCTTCGGCACCTGGGTCACCTGGTTCCTGCTGGGCGGCGACCTGTACACCGCGTACACCTTCGTGGCGGTCCCGGCGGCGATCTACGCTGCGGGCGCGGCCGGCTTCTTCGCCGTCCCGTACACGATCCTGGTCTACCCCCTGATCTTCACCTTCCTGCCCCGGCTGTGGTCGGTCTCGCACCGGCACGGCTACGTGACCACCTCGGACTTCGTCCGCGGCCGGTTCGGCTCCAAGGGACTGTCCCTGGCGGTCGCGGTGACCGGCATCCTGGCGACGATGCCCTACATCGCGCTGCAGCTGGTCGGCATCCAGTCGGTGCTCGACGTGATGGGCATCGGCGGCGGTGAGTCCACGCACTGGTTCATCAAGGACCTGCCGCTGCTCATCGCCTTCGCGGTGCTGGCCGCCTACACCTACTCCTCGGGGCTGCGGGCGCCGGCGCTGATCGCGTTCGTCAAGGACACGCTGATCTACATCGTGATCGCGGTGGCGATCATCTACATCCCGATGAAGCTCGGCGGCTTCGACGACATCTTCGCCAAGGCGGGCGACGCGCTCTCGCAGACCAACCCGGCCACCGGGAAGCCGAAGGGCGAGCTGACGAGCGGCCCCAACAACCAGTGGGCGTACGCCACGCTGGCGCTCGGCTCCGCGCTCGCGCTCTTCATGTACCCGCACTCGATCACGGCGACCCTCTCCAGCCGCAGCCGCAACGTGATCCGCCGGAACACCACGATCCTGCCGCTCTACTCGCTGATGCTGGGGCTGCTCGCGCTGCTCGGCTTCATGGCGATCGCGGCCGGTGTCAAGGTCGAGAACGGGCAGCTGGCGATTCCGCAGCTCTTCGAGAACATGTTCCCGGCGTGGTTCGCGGGCGTGGCCTTCGCCGCCATCGGGATCGGCGCCCTCGTGCCGGCCGCCATCATGTCGATCGCCGCCGCGAACCTCTTCACCCGGAACATCTACAAGGACTTCATCCGCCCGAACGCGACACCCGCGCAGGAGACCAAGGTCTCCAAGGTGGTCTCCCTCCTGGTGAAGGGCGGCGCCCTGGTGTTCGTGCTGGGCATGGACAAGACGGTGGCGATCAACTTCCAGCTGCTGGGCGGAATCTGGATCCTGCAGACCTTCCCGGCCCTGGTCGGCGGCCTGTTCACGCGCTGGTTCCACCGCTGGGCGCTGCTGGCCGGCTGGGCGGCCGGCATGCTCTACGGAACGATCACGGCGTACAACGTCTCCTCGCCGCTCCAGAAGCACTTCGGTGGTCCCGCCGACATCATCCCGGGCATCGGTCAGATGGGCTACATCGCCCTGACCGCCTTCGTGATCAACGCGGTGGTCACGGTCGTGCTGACGTTCGTGCTGCGCGCCGTGAAGGCCCCGGACGGCGTGGACGAGACGCGTCCCGAGGACTACACCGCCGACGCGGGCGACCCGGGCGTGAAGGAGGAGCTGCCCGCCCCGACCGCCGCTCCCTGACCGGACCGAGCAGCCTGACTGCCGCACCCCACTGACAGCACGTTGTCAGTGGGGTGCGGCATGCTCGCATACATGGACATCACCATCAGAAGCGCCAGAGCCGATGAGCTCGACGACATCGGTGAGCTGACGGCGCGGGCGTACCTGGACGACGGACTGCTGGACTTCGGGGAGGCCGACCCGTATCTGGAGGTGCTGCGTGCTGCACGGCACCGCGCTGAGCACGCGGAGATGCTGGTCGCCGTGGACGCCGCCTCGGACACGGTGCTGGGGGCGGTGGCCTTCGTGGGCGACGGCGGGGAGTACGCGGACCTCGCGGTGGCGGGCGAGGGCGAGTTCCGGATGCTCGCCGTCCGGCCCGCGGGTCGTGGGCGCGGGGCAGGCGAAGCCCTGGTGCGGGCGTGCGTCGAGCGGGCGCGGGAGCGCGGCCTGCACCGCGTGCTGCTCGCCAGCTCGGAACGGATGCGGGTGGCGCACCGGCTGTACGGGCGGCTGGGGTTCCTGCGCGTCCCGGAGCGGGACTGGGAGCCGATACCCGGCCTGACCCTGCTGGTATTCGCTCTGGAGTTGTGAACTAGCGCTCCCCCGCCACAAGATGTGGGGGTGGTCGCGAAGCTCGCCACCAGATGTATGCTCGTCCTCGCTGCCGCGCAGGGGAATCCGGTCCAAGTCCGGAACTGTCCCGCAACGGTGTGCGATGTGCTGCTCTGTGCTGCCCTTCGCGAGTCCGAGTGCCTGCCGGTGGTGTCGAAGACGTCCGGGCCCCGAGGGATGGGCCGGTGGACGCCTGCGAGGTGTGCCCTTCACTGACGCGGCATGCCTGCACGCGCCCGCCGCGTGCCGCCCCTCGTGACCCCAGCCGAGCGAGGGAGAGCACATCCCGTGACCATCGCACCCGCCGCACCTGCCGCATCTGCCACACCGGCGGCCACCGACGCGGAGCCTGCCTCAGCGGCACTGCTGCGCACCCTGACCCGGCTCACCGCCGACCTGCCCGGCACCGACGCGGAGCGGGTCGCCACCGCGGCGATCCGCGGCGCTCAGCAGGGCGGGGCCGACGACCGCGCCGAGTTGCGGGAACTCGCCACAGAGGAGGCGGCCGGGCTGATCGGTGCCGACCCGGCGTACTCGCGGCTCGCGGCCCGGCTGCTCACCCTCGCCGTCCGGGAGGAGGCAGCGGGTCAGGGCGCGGTGTCCTTCTCCGCGTCCATCGCGACCGGTCACCGGGAGGGCCTGATCGCGGACCGCACGGCCGCCTTCGTACGGGCGCACGCCGAGCGGCTGGACGGTCTGGTGGAGCACGCGGTGGCGGACGGCGCCGACGACCGCTTCGGGTACTTCGGGCTGCGTACGGTCCACTCGCGCTATCTGCTGCGGCACCCCACCACCCGGCAGGTGATCGAGACGCCGCAGCACTTCCTGCTGCGGGTGGCCTGCGGGCTGGCGGCGGACGAGTCGGCGCGGGCGGTCGACGAGGTCACCGAGCTGTACGCGCTGACGAGCTCGCTGGCGTATCTGCCCTCCTCCCCCACCCTCTTCAACTCCGGTACCCGGCACCCCCAGATGTCGTCCTGCTATCTGCTGGACTCGCCCCTGGACGAGCTGGACTCGATCTACGAGCGCTACCAGGAGGTGGCACGGCTCTCCAAGCACGCGGGCGGCATCGGCCTGTCCTACTCGCGCATCCGGGCACGCGGTTCGCTGATCCGGGGGACGAACGGGCACTCCAACGGCATCGTGCCGTTCCTGCGCACGCTGGACGCCTCGGTCGCCGCGGTGAATCAGG
>NZ_JBOHCV010000644.1:0-3907 GCF_050698815.1 Streptomyces sp. | reverse complement strand
GTTCGTCACAGGGACGAACGGCGCCTTTCTGTTGAACTGCCCTCAGGCTCGGCCTTCTTCGAGCATTTCGGTCACCAGTGCTGCAATGGGGGACCTTTCGGACCGGGTCAGAGTGACGTGCGAGAAGAGCGGGTGCCCCTTCAGTCGTTCGACGACGGCCACCACACCGTCGTATCGCCCGACGCGTAGATTGTCCCGTTGTGCCACGTCATGGGTGAGAACGACCCGCGAACCGGGGCCGATCCGGGACAGGACCGTCAGCAGCACGTTCCGCTCGAGCGACTGGGCCTCGTCCACGACGACGAACGCGTCGTGCAGCGAGCGCCCTCGGATGTGCGTGAGCGGCAGCACCTCCAGCATCCCGCGCTCGATGACCTCGTCGATGACCTCGCGGCTGGTGACCGCGGAGAGCGTGTCGAAGACCGCCTGCGCCCAGGGGTTCATCTTCTCGGCCTCGGTGCCCGGCAGGTAGCCCAGGTCCTGGCCGCCGACCGCGTACAACGGACGGAAGATCATCACCTTCTTGTGCTGCCGTCGCTCCAGCACCGCCTCCAGTCCGGCGCACAGCGCGAGCGCGCTCTTGCCGGTGCCGGCCCGGCCGCCCATGGAGACGATGCCGATCTCGGGATCGAGCAACAGGTCGAGCGCGATGCGCTGTTCGGCGCTGCGGCCCTTCAGCGCGAACGCCTCCCTGTCCCCCCGCACCAGCTTGACCCGTCCCTCCGAGGTCACCCGGCCGAGCGCCTTGCCCCGCTCCGACTGGATCACCAGACCGGTGTGCACGGGGAGTTCGGCGGCCTCGGGTACGAACAGGCTCTCGGCAGCGAAGAGTTCGTCGACGTCCTCACCGGGGAGAGTCAGCTCGGCCATGCCCGTCCAGCCGGAATCGGTGACGGCCAGCTCCGCGCGGTACTCCTCGGCGAGGAGTCCGACGGACGACGCCTTGATCCGCAGCGGCAGGTCCTTGGAGACGACCGTGACGTCGTACCCCTCGGCCTGAAGGTTCCGGGCGACCGCCAGGATCCGCGAGTCGTTGTCGTTCAGCCGGAATCCGGCCGGCAGGACAGAGGTGTCGGAGTGGTTCAGCTCCACTCGCAGCGAACCGCCCAACTCCCCGATCGGGATGGGGGCGTCGAGCCTGCCGAACCGGACGCGGTACTCATCAAGCCTTCTCAGCGCCTGCCGCGCGAAGTAGCCGAGCTCGGGATGATGCCGCTTTGCCTCCAACTCGGTCACGACGACGATCGGAAGCACGACTTCGTGCTCCTCGAAACGATCCATTGCCGTCGGGTCGGCTAGCAGCACGCTGGTGTCGATGACATACGTGCGCCGGTCGGACTCGTTGCGCTTTTTGCTGGTCACCACGGTGGACGAACCCCCTCGGAAGAGGTTGGGGAGCGACGGCGTCGCGAAGGGAAAGACCGGTCCGTACCCGCGCGGAGCGGGCCGGGTACCGGCCCTCCGCGTCATCCGCGTCGCCCGCCTGTCTGCTGCGGTCGTCCGTGGTCTGCAAATCGGGCCTCCCGGCGCCGGGGCCTGTGGAGGGCACCCAGCCATGAGGCTGATATTCCCCCGGTGGGGCGCATGCATGCCAAGGCATATGCCCTGAACCCCACCTGGGGGAGCACCCCGACCCGTTCCGGGGACCCTGAGGGGTCCACGTGCGCGAACTCGTGCCCGTTCCCCCGGATGGCCCCGCCCCGACGCGGCCCCCGCCGAAGACGACACTCCCCGGGCCGTCAGGCCCGAGCGTGGTCCTGGCCGCCAGGCCCGGGTAACGGGTGCTCGGGCCGCGGGCCCGAACGGGTTCTGGGCCGCCGGGCCCGAGCCGTCCCGGCGAAGCCGGGGTCAGGTCTCCCCGGCGAAGCCTGGGGAGCCTGCGAAGCCCGGCAACACCGCGCCGTAGGCGCCTAGTTCCCGTACCGGCGGTGCCGCGCCGCGTAGTCGCGCAACGCGCGCAGGAAGTCGACCTTGCGGAAGGCCGGCCAGAAGACCTCGCAGAAGTAGTACTCGGAGTGCGCGCTCTGCCAGAGCATGAAGCCGGAGAGGCGCTGCTCGCCGCTGGTACGGATGACCAGGTCCGGGTCCGGCTGCCCACGGGTGTAGAGGTGCTCGGAGATGTCCTCGACCGTCAGGCTCTCGGCCAGCTCCCCCACGCTCACCCCGCGCTCCGCGCGGTCGGCGAGCAGCGAGCGGACCGCGTCGGTGATCTCCTGGCGCCCGCCGTACCCGACGGCCACGTTCACCAGTATTCCGTCGTTCTCACCGGCCTGCTGCTGCGCCTTCTTCAGCACCCGCTGCGTCCGGTCGGGCAGCAGGTCCATCTGGCCCACGTGGTGTACGCGCCAGCGGCCGTCGGCGGCCAGGTCGCGAACGGTGCCCTCGATGATGCCGAGCAGTGGGAGGAGCTCCTCCTCGGGCCGGGTGAGGTTGTCCGTGGAGAGCAGCCACAGCGTGACGACCTTCACGTCCGTCTCCGCACACCAGCCGAGCAGCTCCTGGATCTTGACCGCGCCGGCCTGGTGACCCTGCTCCGTGGTGCCGCCCGCGGCCCGTGCCCAGCGCCGGTTCCCGTCCAGGATGACGCCGATGTGCTTGGGCACCTGGTCGGTGTCGAGACGATCCTCCACCCGGCGTGCATACAGTCTGTACACCAGGTCACGAAGCTTCATGGGAATGGCCAGCTCCTCCATGCCGAGTCCGGGATTCTTGCAGCTTACTGCGGGTCAGCCCCCCGGACGAAGCGGGGCCGCTCGCGCAGCCGCCTGATAGGAAAGGGGCCATGACGCACGACTCCTCACTCCACCCTTTCCGCGCCGGCGAGGCGCGCTACGACACGATGGCCTACCGGCGTACCGGCCGCTCAGGGCTCAAGCTGCCCGCGGTCTCCCTCGGCCTGTGGCACAACTTCGGCGACGACCGGGCGCTCGACAACCAGCGTGCCATCCTGCGCCGCGCCTTCGATCTGGGCGTCACACACTTCGACCTGGCCAACAACTACGGGCCGCCGCCCGGCTCCGCCGAGCTGAACTTCGGCAAGCTGATGGATCAGGACTTCCGCCCGTACCGCGACGAACTGGTCATATCGACCAAGGCGGGTTATCCGATGCACCCCGGCCCGTACCAGGACTGGGGCTCCCGCAAGTACCTGCTGTCCTCGCTGGACGCCTCGCTGGGGCGGATGGGCCTCGACTACGTCGACATCTTCTACTCCCACCGCTTCGACCCCGACACCCCGCTGGAGGAGACGATGGGGGCGCTGGCCTCCGCCGTACAGCAGGGGAAGGCGCTGTACGTGGGCATCTCCTCCTACAACGCCCGGCGGACCCGCGAGGCGGCCGGGCTGCTGCGCGAGATGGGCGTGCCCGCCCTCATCCACCAGCCCTCCTACTCGATGCTGAACCGCTGGACCGAGGACGACGCCCTGCTCGACACCCTGGACTCGGAAGGCATGGGCTGCATCTCCTTCGCGCCGCTCGCCCAGGGCCTGCTCACCGACAAGTACCTGGACGGCGTCCCGGCCGGCTCGCGGGCCGCGCAGGGCAAGTCGCTGGACCCGGAGCTGCTGACCGACGAGGTGGTGCGGCGGCTGCGCGGGCTCAACGAGGTCGCCAAGCGCCGCGGCCAGAGCCTGGCCCAGCTGGCGCTGCGCTGGGTGCTGCGCGATCCGCGGATGACCTCGGCGCTGATCGGTGCCAGCAGCGTGGCGCAGCTGGAGTCGAACGTGGCGGCGCTGGAGGGGCCGGAGCTCACGGCGGAGGAGCTGCGCGAGATCGACGCGTACGCGGTCTCCGAGCCCGGCACCAACATCTGGGCCCGGAGCAGCGAGAGCTGACGACCGGAGGGCGGACCCGCGGGACCGCCCTCCGGAAACAAGAAGCGGGCCGGTCCGAGGGGGGTTCGGACC
>NZ_JBOHCV010000643.1:0-2190 GCF_050698815.1 Streptomyces sp. | reverse complement strand
GATGACAATGGAACCGTGCGGTATCCCGGGAATCTCCGCGCCCGGCTCACCAGCTTCGTCGGCCGCGAAGCCGACCTCGGCACTCTGCGCGCCGACCTCGGCCGCTCCCGCCTCGTCACCCTCACCGGACCGGGCGGCTCCGGCAAGACCCGGCTCGCCGAGGAGGTGGCCGCCCTCGGTGTCAGCGGTCCTGATACGCCGTACCCCGACGGGGCCTGGCTGATCGAACTCGCCTCGCTCAACCACCCCACGGCCGTGCCCGGAGCTGTGCTCAGCGCCCTCGGACGGCGCGGCACCGCCGTCCTCACCGGCACCCTCGAGCCCACGCCCCCGGGCGCCCGTACGGCAGTCGCGGAGCCGGCTCACGACGCCACCGCCCGCCTCCTCGAACACTGCGCACACCGCCGCCTGCTGCTGGTGCTCGACAACTGTGAGCATGTGATCGACGCCGCCGCCCACCTCGCCGAAACCCTGCTCGCGCACAGCCCCGGGCTCACCGTCCTGGCCACCAGCAGAGAGCCGCTCGGTGTGCCCGGCGAGACCGTACGGCCCGTGGAACCGCTGCCCCCGGTACCCGCGCACCGCCTCTTCGCCGACCGGGCCGCGGCGGCGCGAGCCGGATTCCGTACCGGCTCCACGTCCGGCTCCGAGGTCTCCTCAGCCTCCGAGGCCCACTCCGCCTCCGTTTCCACCTCCGCCACCGACCCCGCTGCCGTCGCCGAGATCTGCCGTCGCCTCGACGGGCTGCCGCTCGCCATCGAACTGGCCGCCGCCCGGCTTCGTTCCCTCACCCCGCGGCAGATCGCCGACCGGCTCGACGACCGCTTCCGCCTCCTCACCAGCGGCAGTCGTACGGTGCTGCCGCGCCAGCAGACTCTGCGTGCCGTCGTCGACTGGTCCTGGGACCTGCTGGACGAGCGTGAACGCACCGTGCTGCGCAGGCTGTCCGTCTTCTCCGGCGGCTGCACGCTCACCGCCGCGGAGTATGTCTGCGCCGGCCGGGAGGAGACCGGCGGGGAGGCGACGCTGGACGTGCTCGACGTACTCGGCGCGCTCGTGGACAAGTCCATCCTCATCGCGGAACAGCCCCCGGTCGGAGCCGAGACCGGTGTCCGGTACCGGATGCTGGAGACCATCCACGCATACGCGAAGGAACGTGCCGCCGAGCACCCAGCCGACCGTGTCGCCGCTGAGCAGCGGCACACGCGACAGCTCCTCCGCTTCGTCACCGCCGCCGAGCCGCGGCTGCGCTCGGCCGAGCAACTGACCTGGCTGCCCCGGCTGGAGGCCGACCTCGACAACATCCGGGCCGCCGTGCACCGCGCCCTCCAGGGGGCGGACACGGACACCCTCTTCGGCTTCGTGCAGGCGATGGGCTGGTTCTGGTGGCTGCGCAACTACCGGGAGGAGGGCGCGGGCTGGATCCAACGCACCATGGCCCTGCTGCCCGCCGACCGCGCCGAGCGGGACGACGAGACGGAGATCCGCTACCGCGAATGCCAGCTGCTGCGCTTGTTCCTGCTCGCCGAGCGGGAGCACTGCGAGCTGTTCCAGGACGAGAGCTACCGGCTCGTGGCCCGCGAACTCCTGGCCGTCTTCCGGCATCCCCGCCCCGAATCCGCCCGCATGCCCGGCCTGCTGTGGCCCTTCACCGCCTTTCTGCTGATGGACCTCAAGAGTGTGGGACGGCTGATGGACACCTCCGTTGCCACCTGCCGCAGATTCGGGCACGCGTGGGAGCTGGCCGTAGCCCTGCTCTTCCGCGCCCACATCCGTGTGGACCTCGCCGGTGGTCTGGCTCTCGCCCACGCCGACGTGGCCGAGATCGAATCTCTCGCCCGGCCCAGCGGCGACCGCTGCTCAGTCAGGTCTGCGGACTGCGCGCCGAGATCGACATTCAGCACGGCCGCTACGCCGACGCCCGCCGGGAGTACGAGGCGGCCCTCCGGTACGCCCAGCAACTGGGCGCCCTCACCGAACTGCCCTTCATCCTCGCCCGCGTCGGCGAGGTCTGGTATCGGCAGGGTGACAGCGGCGAGGCCGAGAAACTGGCCCGGCGCGCCGTCGAGGACGGCGACCGGCTCGGCATGGCCGACGCCCGCACCTACGGGACCTTTCTGCGCTCCCTCATCGCTCTGGACAACGGCGAGCCGGCGCGCGCCCGCGCATTGCACACCGAGGCCGGTGACT
>NZ_JBOHCV010000642.1:0-5277 GCF_050698815.1 Streptomyces sp. | reverse complement strand
TCGGTGTAGCCGAACGTCTGCTGGCGGCGGGTGACGCTGGCGTGCGTGTGCACGACGTGCTCGCGCTCGGGCAGGTCGTCGAGGCGGATCAGCCCCGCGTGCAACCACTCGTCGTAGGGCGCTGCGGCGGCCAGCGACGACTTGATCTCGTCGTCCTCGACGACCCGGTGCTCGTCGAGGTCGACGAGGAACATCCGGCCCGGCTGTAGCCGGCCCTTGCGAACGACTGTCGCCGGGTCGAGGTCGAGCACGCCCGCCTCCGAGGCGAGCACCACGAGGCCGTCCTCCGTCACCCAGAACCGGCCGGGGCGCAGCCCGTTGCGGTCGAGCAGCGCGCCGACCCGGGAGCCGTCGGTGAACACCACGCATGCCGGGCCGTCCCAGGGCTCCATCACCGCGCTGTGGAACTCGTAGAACGCCCGCCTCTCGGCGTCCATCTCGGAGTGGTTCTCCCACGCCTCCGGGATCATCATGAGCATCGCGTGTGCGAGGCTTCGCCCGCCGAGATGGAGGAGCTCGAGCACCTCGTCGAAGCTGGCCGAGTCGCTGGCGGCCGGTGTGCAGACCGGGAAGAGCCGGGACAGGTCACCGGGAACCAGGTCGCTCGCGAGCTGCGACTCACGCGCGCGCATCCAGTTGCGGTTGCCCATGACGGTGTTGATCTCGCCGTTGTGCGCGACGAAGCGGTACGGGTGGGCGAGCGGCCAGCTCGGGAAGGTGTTGGTGGAGAAGCGGGAGTGCACCAGCGCGATGGCGCTGGCGAAGCGGCGGTCGGACAGGTCCGGGAAGAAGGGCTCCAGCTGCCCGGTGGTGAGCATGCCCTTGTAGACGAGAGTGCGCGCGGACAGCGACGGGAAGTACACCCCGGCCTCCCGCTCGGCGCGCTTGCGCAGCACGAAAGCGAGCCGGTCCAGGGCGATGCCCGTACGGACGGACTCGGCGCCCTCGTCGGCCGCGTCGGCGACGAACAGCTGCCGGAAGGACGGCATCGTCGCGCGGGCGCCCGGGCCGAGCAGCTCGGGGGCGACCGGCACCTCGCGCCAGCCCAGGATCCGGAGCCCCTCCTCGGACGCCAGCGTCTCGATGTGCGAGACGGCGGTGGCGGCCTCGGCCTCCTCAGCGGGCAGGAAGGCGATGCCGACGGCGTAGCCGCCCGCCTCCGGCAGGGTGAAGTCGACGGTTTCGCGCAGGAAGGCGTCCGGGACCTGCGACAGCACACCGGCGCCGTCGCCGGTGTCCGGGTCCGAGCCGGTGGCACCGCGGTGCTCCAGATTGCGCAGTACGGTCAGCGCCCGCTCGACGAGCTCGTGGCTCGCCTCACCCGTCAAGGTCGCCACGAAGCCGACGCCGCAGGCGTCGTGCTCGTATCGGGGGTCGTACATCCCCTGCTTGGCAGGGTGGGCGGCCAGAGACGCTGCACGCATCGGCTCTCCCGTCGTCGTCGTGGCTGGGGGTGCCTCCCAGGCGGAGCCTGGGGAAACCAAGTGCCGAGGGACGACGTCGGCCCTCTGCGCAGAACAGAATTTCGTGGAGATTACATGATGGACCACGCACCGGAAAACGGATGCCACGTCTCAGCATGCAGACTCCATGGTCACATGCCGATACGCGAGAGGGTGGTCCTCCAGGCCGGCTACGGGGGTGCGGATGGCCCCTGTACAGCGGCCTTGCGCTCTGACCCGGTGCAAGCGTCATTGCTCGCGGGCCTTTCGGCTTCTGCCCGGCCTCGAACGATCTGAAACCGTGGAGTAACAACAAGATCGTGCCCCGCCACCCGCCTCCGAAGCGCGTGCGGACGCCACCACTCAGCCCACAGCCACACCGAAGGCCACCCCCAAACCGTACGTCACCGCCGCCGCGCCGGCACCGAGCCCCAGCTGCCGCAACCCGCTGTACCACCACCGCCGCGCCGTCACCCGCGCCACCACCGCACCACAGGCGAACAGCCCCAGCAGCGCCAGCACCACCGCGGGCCACAGCTCCGTCGTACCGAGCAGATACGGCAGTACGGGCACGAGAGCGCCGAGGGAGAAGGACAGGAACGAGGAGACCGCCGCGAGGGCCGGCGAGGGCAGGTCTCCCGGGTCGACGCCCAGTTCCTCGCGGGCGTGCGTCTCCAGGGCCTGCTCGGGGTTCTGGTGCACCTGTCTGGCGACCTCCATCGCCAGCCGGGTGTCCACGCCCCGCGACTCGTAGACCTCGGCCAGCTCCTGCAGCTCGTCGTCGGGGTGACGGCGCAGCTCGCGCCGCTCCACCTCCAGCTCGGCCTGCGCCAGCTCACGCTGCGAGGCGACGGAGGTGTACTCGCCCGCGGCCATCGAGAACGCGCCGGCGGCCAGGCCGGCGAGCCCGGAGATCACGATGGTCTGGGAGGAGGCGGAGCTGCCCGCGACGCCCGTCATCAGGCCGAGGTTGGAGACCAGCCCGTCCATCGCGCCGAACACGGCGGGCCGCAGCCAGCCGCCTTGGACGTCCCGGTGGGTGTGATGGGTGTGGTCGTGCCCGCGGGAGTGGTTCTCCCGGCCGGACCCGGCCGCCGCTTCGTCGCTCTCCATGCCCGCCCTGTCAGGATCCGCCGTCGCCCTGCCACGGCGCGCCGATCGCCGGCGCCGCCTTCCGGCCCTTCGAAGCTCCAGCTCCTCGAAGCTCCGGCTTCTTCGAAGATATGCGCGAAGCCACGCCGCCCGCCAGCAAGGAAGGCCGAACTTACCTGGTGACGGGCAGGCTGACGGGCGCGTTCCCGGAGCGTTTCCGGCGCGTTCCGTGAACCGTCGCTGTGGGAACCGGGTCACACCCCATTGACGCCCGGGCACGAGGGGCGCACCATTCCCGTCACTCGATCTGTAAACGTTTCCAGTGATGGCCGTCACAGCCCATCACGGCAGCCAGGAAGCCAGCGAAGGGGCGATTTTGTGGTGACGACAGGCGGGCCCCCCACCGTCGAGACGATCGCCGAGCGGGCCGGCGTCTCCATCGCCTCGGTCTCCCGGGTCCTCAACGGGCACGGAGCTCGGCCCGACACCGTCGCGCGGGTCCGGCGCGCGGCACAGGAGATGGGCTACGTACCCAACGCCGTGGCCCGGTCGCTCAAGGGCGGGCGGTCCATGCAGCTGACCTTCGCCATGCAGGACATCGGCAACCCCGTCTACGTCGCGATGGTCCGCCAGATCCAGTCGCTCACCAAGGGCCACGGCTACCGCCTGCTCCTGCACTCCACGGACGCCGTCGTCGAGGACGAGCTCGCAGTCGTGCGCAGCCTCGCCGACCGTACGAGTGACGGACTGGTGCTGTGCCCCATCCGCATCACGCCGGAGCACCTCGAGGCGCTCCGCACCGCGGCACAGCCGGTCGTCGTCATCGGCTCACTCCCCGAGGACGCGCCGGTGGACAGTGTCCGCGCCGACTCGGTCACCGGCTCCGAGCTGGCCGTACGCCATCTGATCGAGACCGGACGCCGCCGCATCGCCTTCATCAACGGGCCCACCGACACCGTCCCCGGACGCAACCGCCACCGCGGCTACCACCAGGCCCTGGAGGCCTGCGGCATCCAGGCCGATGCCGCTCTGGCGGAGACCACGGACTTCACCATCGAGGCGGGCGCGCAGGCCATGCACCGGCTGCTGGAAGCCGCCCCGGGCGCCGACGCCGTCTTCTGCGCCAACGACCAGCTGGCGCTGGGCGCCGCGCAGGCGCTGCACTCCAGCGGCCTGCGCATCCCCGAGGACGTCGCGGTCGTCGGAATGGACGACACGGTCCTGGTACGGGCCGGCTGGCCGCCGCTGAGCAGCGTCGACCTCGGCTCCGCCGAGCGCGGCCGGATCGCGGCCCAGATGCTGCTGGACCGGATCGCCGAACGCGGCGACGGCGCCGCCCGGGCACCGGCACGGTCGCGCACCGCCACACCGCGGCTGGTCGTGCGCGCCTCCTCCGCACCGGTGGAGGTGGCCCGATGAGCGTCACCGCCCCTCAGGCTCCCCGGCCGCTGGAGCGCGGCACTCCACCGCCCCGCTCCCCGCGCGAGCGCAGGATCGCGCTCGGCCTGGACCGCGACGCGTGGTTCCTGCTGCTGCCGGCGCTCATCCCGATCCTGGTGCTGAGCGTGGGACCGCTGCTGTACGGACTGTCGCTGGCCTTCACCGACGCCCAGTCCGGCCGCACCGAGGTGGCCCGGTTCGCCGGCCTCGACAACTTCGCGGACCTGCGGCTGGACTCACTCTTCTGGGACTCCTTCAAGATCGGGCTGGTCTGGGCGGTGAGCGTGACCGCCCTGCAGTTCGTGCTGGCGCTGGGGCTGGCCGTCCTGCTCAACCAGAATCTCCGCTTCCGGTGGCTCGCCCGCACGCTCGCGCTCGTACCGTGGGCGATGCCGGAGGTCGTCATCGGCATCATGTGGCGGCTGGTCTACCACCAGGACGCGGGCATCCTGAACGCCACCCTGCGCGATCTGCACCTGCTCTCCGGCGACATCGACTGGCTCTCGAGCGTCTCCCTCGCACTGCCCGCCGTGATCGTGGTCGGGGTCTGGGCGGGAATGCCGCAGACGACGGTGGTGCTGCTGGCGGGTCTGCAGAACGTCCCGCACGAACTGCACGAGGCGGCCGCCCTGGACGGCGCCGGCCTGTGGCGCCGCTTCCGCACGGTGACCTGGCCGACGCTGAAGCCGGTCGTGCTCTCGATCACCGCGCTGAACTTCATCTGGAACTTCAACTCCTTCGGCCTGGTCTATGTGCTGACCAACGGCGGGCCGGGCGGCAAGACGCGGCTGCCGATGCTCTTCGCCTACGAAGAGGCCTTCCGCTACGGGCAGTTCGGCTACGCCGCCGCGATGGGTGTGGTGATGGTCGCCGTCATCGCCGTGCTGCTGACGATCTTCCTGCGCAACCGTCTGAAGGAGGCCGACCAGTGAGCTCTGCTCAGCGCACGCCGGGCCAAGCCCGGCGGGGACGCCGGCTGGGCCGCACCGGCCAAGCCGCCCAGTATGCCGCCCTGATCTGCTACCTGGTGTTTCTGGCCTTCCCGCTGTTCTGGCTGATCTCCACTGCCTTCAAGGCGCCGCAGGAACTGGGGTCGGTGGATCCGGCATGGCTGCCGGAGCATCCGTCCCTGGACAGCTTCACCGCCGCCTTCGGGCAGCAGCCGCTGGCCCGCTCCGCGCTCAACAGCCTGATAGTGGCGGGCAGCGCGGCTGCGATCTCCGTGGCGGTGGCGGTGCCCGCGGCGTACGCGATGGTGCGCTACCGCTCACCGGTCAGCAAGGCGGCGACAGGGTGGATCCTG
>NZ_JBOHCV010000641.1:0-2009 GCF_050698815.1 Streptomyces sp. | reverse complement strand
GCGCCAGCCCGGGCAGTGCGCTCGGCGCGCGTGGCGAGCTCGGCGGGCGTCGTGGCGGCGTGACGGGGGCAACGGCCCCGCTGTGTACGGGAGTCGGGGGCCGCTCCCCCAGCAGCGCCATCAGCGGTCGGCCGGCAGCTCGTAGACCCGCCGGACGCTGCTGCCCAGCCGCCCGATGTCCGCACCGTAGAGGTGGATCGAGATGGCCTTGTCATCACAGGCGTTCCACACCCGGTGGATGTCGCCGGGCGGCGCGAAGCCGCAGACGGAACCGGCCGGGTTGACCACGTCCTCGGTGGCGACGAGCCGCGCGCTGCCGCCCGGTGCCTCGGCGGGCAGCAGCCGGTAGCGCCGCTCGTGCTCCTCACCCTGGTGAACTCCCGTGACGCACCAGGACACATGGTCGTGTACGGCCGTGCACTGGCCGGGCAGCCAGACGAGCGCGACGACCGAGAAGCTGCCGTCGGTCTCGGCGTGCAGCAGATGCTGCCGGTACCGCTCTGGGTCGCCCTCGCACTGCTCGGGCGTGAGCAGCCCCCCGTCGCCGCTCACGCCCAGGTGCGGGGCGAGCTTCTCGCCGACCAGGTAGGCCGTGACGTCCGGCGGCAGCCCCCGCCCGACCACGTCGCGTACCTCTTCGATGAAAGCGCCGAGCCGCTCGGTCGTACGGGTACGGGTGGCGGCACGGGCCCTCGCCGCGGCGTGGTGCTCGGTCGAAGTGGCCATGTTCGCAGCGTGGCGAAGCGGACCCATCACGTCCAACGACGGTCTCTTGGCCGTCCCCCAACGCCCGCTTATGGCTGCGGCTTCGGCTTCGGCCGCGTCAGCACCCGACGCGGTTGGCGGCCACCGCCTTCAGCTCGTCCAGCACCAGCGCGGTGGCCGGGATCTCGAGGTGTTCGCGCAGCACGTACGCGGAAACCTGCCGCCGTGACGCCGGGTCCAGCGCCCGCCCGGTGACCTTCCGGTGCACCAGGAAGGACAGCACCAGCCCCGGCATCATCGCGATGCCGAGGCCCTCGGCGACCAGGCTCTGCACCACGAGGATGTCGTCGGTGGTGAAGGCGATGTCGGGGGCGAAGCCGAGCTCGGCGCACTCGTGCAGGAAGTTGGCCCGGCAGCGCAGGCAGCCGGCGATCCAGCGCTCCTCCGCCAGCTCGGCCAGCTTGACCGCCCGGCGCCGGGCCATCGGGTGCCCGGTGGGCAGCAGCACGGTCAGCTGGTCTTCCATGAGCGGGATCTCGACCAGTTCCTCCGGCACCTGTTCGTGCAGGCCGGGGTAGGTGAAGGCGAGGGTGATGTCGCACTCGCCCGCCACGACGCGCCGCAGCGAGTCCGGCGGCTCGCTCTCCTGCAACTCGACTCGTATCCCGGGGTGTTCGGCGGCCAGCCGCGCCAGCGCCTCCGGTACGAGCGTGGCCCCCGCGCTGGGGAACGCGCACATCCGCACCCGGCCCGCCCGCAGCCGGGTGATCGCCGTCATCTGCTGCTGGGCGGCCGAGATGCTGTCGAGGATGACTCCGGCGTGCCGGGCCAGCGCCTCACCCGCCTCGGTGAGCCGCATGTTCCGCCCCACCCGTATGAACAGCGGTGTCCCGACGGACCGCTCCAGCGCCTTCATCTGCTGCGTGATCGCGGGCTGCGTATAGCCGAGGACGCGAGCGGCACCGGAGTAGGAACCGGCCTCCACCACTTCGTGGAAGGTCCTGATGTGCCGCGAGTCGAACATGGCAGAACCATAAGCATATTTTGGGTAACGGCAACATCCCCGCCACCCAGCTTAAGGATCACGCCCGCGCGCTCACGGGCGGGCCCGCAGTCGCCGGGCCACCGCCACGCCCACCGCGCACACCAGCGCCGCGACCGCGTACACCGCGACGATGACCGTGATCGCCGCCTCGGCGGCGGTGTCGATCGGCGTATGGAGATACGGAAGGTCGAAGTTCAGCATGACCCCGGACAGCCGGACGTGGAGGAGCAGGCCGCCGAGGACCGTGCCGAGCAGGATC
>NZ_JBOHCV010000640.1:0-3950 GCF_050698815.1 Streptomyces sp. | reverse complement strand
TGGACACCGGCGGCCTGCAGTACGAGGCGACGGGGTTCGCGCGGGCGATGCACGACACCGGCCTGGTGTCGCCGTACCACGCGGAACTGCTCCGGTTCCTCCTGCGCGAGAGCGACTACCTCGTCGGCGAGGCGCTCGGGCTGTCCGACACCGGCCGGAACTGCCTGCTGCGCTACAGCCAACTGGTGCACCGGCTCATCGAGGTGGCCGTGCATCCACAGACCGCGCAATGCATCTACGGGCTGGCGCTGCTGCTCGACCGCGGCATCCTCTACGAGCCGCCGGTGGTGCCGTCGCTGTGGCGCCAGCTGGCGCTCGAGCTCTCCCCGGTCGCGCGGGAGCGGTTGACGACGGTTTTCGGCGAGGTGCCGGGGCCGCAGGCGCGACTGGTCGCGGGGGTGCTCTCGATGCTGGGCCAGCCGCTCGGCGTCGGTCAGGGCGACAACCCCACCTGCCAGTCGGCCCGCGCGCTGTCGATGTGGTCCTACAACGACCCGGACTACCTGCTGCAAATGGTGGTCTGGGCGGCCCGCGACGACGAGATCCTCATGCACTTCGAGGGTCAGCCGATCTCGTCGAAGGACAGCGCGACCGGAGTCGCGAGCACGCTGCCGATGGACCTGGACCCCGTGTCGCTGCTCGTGGTGCCCCACTTGGACCGGATCTACGCCGAGATGGGGCGGCGCTGCGCCACGCGGCCAGGGGACCCGCACCGGTGGGTCAACCCCGAGTTTCACGGCTGGTGGGCGGCCCGCGGGTTCCACATCAACGTCGACGTCGCGACCGGAAACCTGGTCGACCTCGACGAGTTCCTGCGGCAGTTCCACGCCAGCTACCACCCGTCCTACAACGGCGGGCAGCCGCTGATCCATCCGCAGCCGGCCGGCGTCGCCGTCACCGACAGCGCGGCCCGCTACGTCGGCTGGCACGCGATCACGATCCTGCGGACGGCGCCGGACCCACAGGACGTCATGCGGGTGTATTTCTTCAACCCGAACAACGACAGCGGCCAGGACTGGGGCGACGGCGTCGTCGTCTCCACCGCGGGCAACGGCGAGCGGTTCGGCGAGGCCTCACTGCCGTTCGACCAGTTCGCCTCGCGGCTCTACATCTTCCACGCCGACCCGCTCGAGCGCGGCGAACCGGAGCGGGTGCCCGCCGAAGACGTCGCGCGGATCATCGGCTACATCGAGCGCAGCTGGGGCAACGACCGGCTACCCGCGGGGACGCTGCAAGCCCTCGAAGGGCCCACGAGCCTGGGAGCCTGACCATGCATGTCCGGGCGCCGACGTCAGGGTGTTCCGCCTTGGCTCAGGCCGGCTGAGGGTGTCTTGCCGGATTGGGCCTGCTGGGTGCGGTCGGTGAGGACGGTGGCGAGATCCGTGGCCAGGCGGTGGTCGAAGGCGCCCTTCGCGGCACCGCGGATGTGGACCCAGGCCAGGTTGGCGCCGACGCGGAGTTGGACCACCTCTCCCGGTTCGCCCTTGAAGCCGATGGTGCCGAGACGGGCGTTGCTTCTGTCTCCCGTGTCGAGCTTCGGCTTCGAGGCCTTGGCGCCCAAGGATCTGCGGTGGACCTTCCACAGCACGTCGTACGCGGCTTGTGCGGCCTGCTCGTTCTTGTAGGCGATGAGTGAGAAGCCGGCCGTGACCTTCTTGTCGTCGCGAGTGAAGTTCGCCGTGCTGTAGAAGCGGGAGTCCTTGCAGGCCTTGTCCTTGCCCCGGCAGGCGGTTTCCCTCCCCCCGCCCTTGGTGGAGACGACTCCGGGCTCGCTGAGCGTTCTCCAGCCCGGCAGGGCTTCGCGGTCGGGCAGTGCCGCCTGCGCTTGCTTCCTGGACAGCGCTGTCGCCTGTCCGTCGGTGTTTCCGCAGGCTGTAAGCAGTAGGGCTATCGTCCCGCTCGCCGCGAGAGCGAGCCGTACGGGCCTTCCGGCTTTGCGTATGATCATGCCGCCTCCCCTCCCGGCGCCAAGCATAGAGCTGGGCCGTTTTCGGCCGTCACCGCCTGGACCCGGCGTTCGGGTCGCCGTCGACGGACCGGAGCTGGGGGCGTTTCGCGGTGCGGTTGTCGCCGGAGGACCGGCGGCGGAGACGGCGCATGAGCCAGGGGCCGAGGAATGCGGTCGCCCAGCGCAGTTCGGCGACTGCTGCTTGCCGGCCCGCGGGGATCGCTTGTGGTGGCAGGGGGAGCGTCCAGGCGTCGTCGCTTCCGGGCAGGCGGATGGCGTGGGCGACGGCTGCGGCGATCCGCTCGTGGCCGAGGGGGCTGGCGTGGAGGCGGTCCGCGCTCCACAGCCGAGGGTCGGTGGCGACGGCATGTTGGGCGGTTTCAGCGACGGCGACCCCGTGACGGGCCGCCGCAGCGCGGATGTGGGTGTTGAGGTCGAACACGCGGGACCTGATGGGCCGGGCGAGGGGCGCGATCTTCCCCACGTCGGGGAAGGTCATGGTGACCACGTGGGCCCCCGCTGCCGTGAGCCCGGCGAACATCTCTTCCAAGTGCCCGGCGACCTCCGCGGCGTTGAAGCGTGGCCGGAGCAGGTCGTTGACCCCGGCTACGACGCTGGCCAAATCGGGGCGCAGGGCCAGGGCGGGCTCCAGCTGTTCGGCGCGGACCTGGCCGGCGACACGTCCTCGTACGGCCAGATTGGCGTACCGAAGCCCGGAGTTGGCGACAGCGAGGTGCTCGGCGAACCGGTCGGCCCAGCCCCGTAGGCCGACGGCGTCGTCCCCGTCGCCCAGCCCTTCGGTCTGGCTGTCGCCCAGGGCGACGTAGCGGAGGTATGCACGGTGTTCACCGCTCGGCATGAGTCGCCTGCCTTTCCCGCAGGACGGCTGAGATCCGCACACACCAGTCCCGGTGGCCCTGCTCAAATGCCAGGCCGCGCAGGCACGTCAGGTACGGCCCGATCCGGTCACCCCGGCGCAGGAACTCCTCCTCGTCCGTATCGCCGCGCATCTGCCGCAGCAGCTTGCCGAGAAGCTCGATCTTGGCCTCGGCCGCGGACGCTCGCTCTTCGAGCTGTTCGATCACCGGCGCGGTGCCGATGCGGTCGGCGGCCTGGACCTTGACGAGCAGATCGTCGCGGATGAACGAGGGCTTCGACGGGGCCGCCGCGAACTTCTCCAGCTCGGCGCGACCGGCGTCGGTGACCCGGAACAGGCGTTTGTTGGGCCGGGCCTCCTGGACCACCTCCCGACCGGCGACCAGCCCTTCCTTCTCCAGCTTGGTCAGCTCGGCGTACAGCTGCTGGGGGAGGGCGTGCCAGAAGTTCGCGACGCCGACGTCGAACGCCTTCGCCAGCTGGTACCCGCTGTACTCGTCGTCCAGCAGCGCCGCCAGTACGGCATGTCGCAAGGCCATCGCAGCAGCCCCTTCCCTTTCCTCGTCCGCCACCGCATCATACTCATGAAAGTGATTAGTCACATTCTTGACTATGAGGAGAAGGAGGGGTCATGGAGACCGCTGAACGCTTCCGGGCCGCCGTGGAGAAGCGCGATCTCGCCGCACTGGACGACCTGTTCACCGAGGACATCCGCTTCTACAGCCCGGTGAAGTTCACCCCCTTTGCGGGCAAGCCCATGGTGCTGGGGCTCTTCGGCGTCCTGCTGCGCACCTTCGAGGACTTCCGCTACGTCGGACACTTCGAGGGCGCGGCCGAGACCAGCACCGCGACCGACGGCGAGGAAGCTCCGTCGGTGATCCTGCCCTTCCGGGCCACCGTGCACGGCAAGCAGATCCACGGCATCGACCTGCTCCAGTTCGACGAGACGGGCAGGATCAAGGAGTTCACGGTGATGGTCCGCCCCCAGTCCGCCGTGCACGCCCTGGGTGAGGCGGTACTTGCCGGCCTGGTCGCCGACGGGCTCGTTCCCGAGCCCGTCGATCGCTCGTAGGAAAAAGGCTCGCGAGCTTGGGCGCTCACGGACGAACATGAACGCATGAGTGAC
>NZ_JBOHCV010000639.1:0-7833 GCF_050698815.1 Streptomyces sp. | reverse complement strand
GCACTGGGCACGGTCGCCGTCGAACGGTACGAGGAGGACGTCGCCAGGCTCGGCACGGAGCGCGGTGCCCGATGGCACACCCGTACGGGCATGCTGCACGCCCTCGAACGAGTGGGCCGACCCGAAGAGGCTGCCGCAGCGATCACGTATCTGCTGTCGGACGATGCCGGTTTCATCAGCGGGGCGACTCTTTCGGTCGATGGTGGCAGGGCCGTACTGGCCCGTGAACCCCAACCATGACGTCGTCGATAGCGACAGATAAGCGCTCCTGCCTCAGCAGGATTCCGCATCGGTCGGTGGCTCGCCTAATGGCCCAAGTCGCGGACCATCGTTGCGTAGAGCGGGGCGTCCGGGAACGGCCTTTGCCCGCCCAGGTCGCGGTACCCCCACTGCTCGTAGAGGGACTTGACCTTGGGGTGGTCGGATTCGACCAGGAGCGTGGCGCGTTGTTCGCGGCGACCGGTCAGCAGCTCCTCGTGGATACGTCGGGCGAGGCCGGTGCCGCGCCATTGAGCGCGCACCATGACTTCGAAGACAGCCACTGTGCGGATGCCGCTCTCGGAGGTGTCCTCTTCAGGTAGCGGCTCGATCATTCCCTTCCACCACGCCGATCCGGGTGCGAGGGCAGCGCCGTAGACGTATCCGGCGGGCTCATCGTCGTCGTACGCCACGACGGCCTCCCACCGGGGCAGACCGGCCTGGCTTGTCAGGCGCTCCTCGAACTTCTCGGCGGAGAAGAACGGATCGGCCTTGATCTCATCGGCATACACCTCGCGGTACACGTCGACGAGGACGGGCCGGACAGCATCGAGTTGGTCACGTCCGTAACGGAAGAAGGGCAGGACGTCGGCGGGCATGGCTCTCCTTTTGCGGGCGTACTCGGTCCACTCCCGGGTGACCTTTGCTCCGGGGGCCTTCATGGCGAGCTTCCGGGTGAAGGAGTGGACCACGAGGTGGTGGACGCGCCCGGTTGCAGGACTGGCGAGGACCGCGCCTCCTCCCAGTCGGCGGGCCTTTATTCTTCTGGACCGCCACCCGAACGGGATGCCGGTCGCCGGCATCTACCGGCCGAGGGCGAGGTGCGGGTATCCCGCGTTGACGCGCTCGCCGAGATCGGCGTCGAGGGTCGCGATGAACTCGTCCAGGCGGGCCGTGGCGGCTTCGATGCTGTCGGCTTCGCCCTTGAACTCGAACTCGATGAAGGTCCCGAGTGCGGCCACCTCGTCGAAGGCGATGGCGACGTCCCCGTCGCTCGTGGTCCACTCCTCGCGGACCTTGTCGACGACGGCGATCTCCTTGCAGTCGAGCGCCGCGAGGATGTGGGTGACGGCCCTCGGGTCACCGACGGTTGTCTCGTACTCGTCGCAATGCGTCTTGATCTTGGCGTCGATCGGGTGCCAGAGCTTGAAGTTGAAGGACGCGGTGTTGTCCTCGACACGGACGCGAAGCCACTCGGAGATCACCTCGGGGGCGAGGAAGTCCCGGTGGGGCGCGTTGTAGTAGGTGTCGATCTGGCGGGACGGCTCGCCCGGCTTGGCTTCCATGCTGGTCAGGGTGTCCTTGACCGGCTGCGCCGGTCCGGTGAGCCGGTACTTCTGCTCGACCTCGGTGTACTCCACGTCATGTCCTTCGCTGCTGGTGTGTGGGCGAATTCTCGTGGTTCGCGGGGGTGTCGGGTGTCGATCTGGCTGACTTCTCTCGCACGGGTGACATGACGTCCCGCAGGAATGACATGTCTTCGCCGTTGACCGGTTCGGTGGCCCGGGCGAGGACAGCGGTGATCTGGGAGGCGCTGCGGAAGCCGACCAGAGCGCTGGCTTCGGGAACGCCGTGCAGGGCGTACTGGACGGCGGCTCGGGCGAGATCGCTGTCGCCCGTCCCGAACCGCTCGCCGATCGTCTTCACGGCTGCGCCGACCAGCCGGATGAAGACGGAGTCGACCGGCTTGCGCGAGCGGTGATCGAAGGCGCTGAAGGAGCGTTCCAGGCCGGTCCGGCAGGAGCCTCCTCCGGTCGGACATCGGAAACGCCGCTCCTACGCCGGCTTCTCCGGCAGTCGCTCCGCCAGCACCTCGGCCAGGTGCCGGCTGCCCTGTCCGCCCAGCTGCGCCAGCTGCGTGCGGCACGAGTAGCCGTCGGCCAGCAGCTCGGTGTCCGGGCCCGCCGCCCGCACCGCGGGCAGCAGCTGGTCCTCCGCGCACGCCGCCGACACCTCGTAATGCCCCTTCTCGAAGCCGAAGTTGCCCGCGAGCCCGCAGCAGCCCTTGCTCAGCTCCCCGGTCAGTCCGGCCCGTTCACGCAGCCGCCGGTCCGCCGCGTCGCCGATGACCGCGTGCTGGTGGCAGTGGGTCTGGCCGGCCACCGGGCGGTCGACGCGGGGCGGCGCCCAGTCCGGGGCGTGTTCCTCGAGCGTCTGCGCGAAGGTCCGTACGGACTCGGCGAGCCGGCGCGCACGCGGGTCGTCGCTCAGCAGCTCCGGCACGTCGGTGCGCAGGGCCGCCGCACACGGCGGCTCCAGCACGGTCACGGGCAGCCCCGCGTCCAGGGCGGGTTCGACGTGGTCGAGGGTGCGGCGCATGACCTCACGGGCTCGGTCCAGCTGGCCGGTGGAGACGTAGGTGAGACCGCAGCACACCTGCTCCGCCGGCACGGTGACGCGCAGCCCCGCGTCCTCGAGGACCTCCACGGCCGCCGAACCCGCCTCCGGCGAGAGGTAGTTGGTGAAGGTGTCCGGCCACAGCAGGATCTCCTGGCCCCCGCCCCGGCCACTCCCCTGCTCCTGCCCCTGCCCCTGCTCGCGCTTCCGTCGCCTGCCCCACCACCGGGTGAACGGTTCGCGCGCCAGCGGCGGGATGTCCCGTTCCGGCGCGATGCCGCCCAGCCGCTTCGCGAGGGCGGCGAACGGCCGTACCCGCGCAGCCGCGTTCAGCAGCGGCACCGTCCGGCTCGCCGCCGCGAGCCGCAGCCAGCGCGGCAGCCACCCCATCGAGTAGTGCGCCATCGGACGGCGCTTGTGCGCGTAGTGGTGGTGCATGAACTCGGCCTTGTACGTGGCCATGTCCACCCCCACCGGGCAGTCGCTCCGGCAGCCCTTGCAGGACAGGCACAGGTCGAGCGCGTCGTGCACCTCCTCCGACTGCCAGCCGTCGGTGACCACTTCGCCCGCCAGCATCTCGTGCAGCAGCCGCGCGCGTCCGCGGGTGGAGTGCTGCTCCTGGCCGGTCGCCCGGAACGACGGGCACATCACCGACGAACCGGCTTCCGTGTTACGGCACTTGGCGACCCCGACGCAGCGGCGCACCGCCGCCGAGAAGTCGCCGCCGTCGTGCGGATAGCCGAACTCCACGTCGACGGGCTCGCGCGGCAGCGGCGCGAAGCGCAGGTTCTCGTCGATACGCGCGGGCCGCACCAGCATCCCCGGGTTGAGCCCGCCGGCCGGGTCCCACAGGTCCTTGAACCGCCCGAAGAGGCCGACCATCTCCTCCCCGTACATCTTCGGCAGCAGCTCCGCCCGCGCCTGCCCGTCCCCGTGCTCGCCCGACAGCGAGCCGCCGTGCGCGACGACGACGTCCGCCAGCTCGTAGGAGAAGTCACGGAAGCGCTGGATGCCCTGCTCGCCCATCAGGTCGAAGTCGATGCGCACGTGGATGCAGCCGTCGCCGAAGTGCCCGTAGGGCAGTCCGCGCAGCCCGTGTTCGCGCAGCAGTGCGCGGAAGTCCCGCAGGTACGCGCCGAGCCGGGCCGGCGGCACCGCGCAGTCCTCCCAGCCCGGCCACGCCTCGCTCCCGTCGGACATCCGGGTCGCCGTACCCGAGGCGTCCTCGCGGATGCGCCACAGGGCGCGCTGCGCGGGAGCCTCCACGACGAGCTGGTGGTCGGTCGCGCCGTCCGCCGCCGCGGCCCGGCACAGCTCCCCGGCGCGGGCCCGCGCCGCCGCCTCGTCATCGCCGCCGACCTCGACGAACAGCCAGGCGCCGCCCCGCGGCAGGTTCGCCCTCGCCGCGTCGGCCACCAGGTCGCTGGCCATGCCTTCGACGGTCAGCGGCCCGTACGGCAGCAGCCCGGCCGCCGCCTCCGCCGCGGCGCTCTCGTCGGCGTACCCGAGTACGGCCAGCACCCGGGCGCCGGGCGTCGGCACGAGCTTGACGGTCGCCCGCGTCAGCACCCCCAGCGTCCCCTCGCTCCCGGTGAACACGCGCGCCCAGTCCTCACCCTTCTCGGGCAGCAGCTCGTCCAGCGCGTAACCGGAGATGCGGCGCGGGAGTTCGGGGAATCCGGTACGCAGCCGGGACAGCTCCTCCCGTACCAGCGTCCGCGCACCCTCCCGCAGCTCCTCGGGGACCCCGTCACCGCCACGCGCGAGGCGGGCACGCAGCCCCCCGTAGCCGAGCACGTCCAGCTCGGAGACGTTGTCGGCGGTGGTGCCCCAGGCGACGGAGTGGGAGCCGCAGGAGTTGTTGCCGATCATCCCGCCGAGGGTGCAGCGGCTGTGCGTGGAGGGGTCGGGGCCGAAGGTGAGCCCGTGCGGGGCGGCGGCGGTGCGCAGCCGGTCCAGGATCACCCCGGGCTGCACGACGGCGGTGCGGGTCGCCGGATCGAGGGACTCGATCCGGTCCATGTGCCGCGTGAAGTCGAGCACCACACCGGTTCCCGTGGCCTGCCCGGCGATCGACGTGCCTGCCCCCCGCGCGAGTACGGGCACCCCCTGCTCGCGGCAGACGGCGAGGACGGCCGCTACGTCATCGGCGTCGCGCGGGGCGACGACGCCGAGCGGTACGCGGCGGTAGTTGGAGGCGTCCATGGTGAACAGCGCGCGGCTGCCCGTACCGAACTCGACCTCGCCGCCCCGCACCGCCGCCCGCAACGCCCGCTCGACGTCGCCCGCCTGTGTCGCCGCCGCTGCCTTTTCCTGCGTTTCCTGTGCCATGGGTCCAGCCTGCACGCCGACACCGCTCGGACGGCAGCACCCCAGACCGGCCTATTCGGTGTCCTTCGAGAGCTCCACCCGGCCGAAGTCGCCTTCTGTGGGCCGCCGGGCCTCCTGGTACGCCTCAGGATCGGCTTTGATCCGGGCCGTGGCCCGCCAGCCACTGATGACCTCTTGCGCGGTGCCGTCCACACCCAGCTCAGCCGCGTCGGAGAGCCCCTCGATCAGTTCGACGGTGAACTCGCGGACTTCCGCCTCCGCCAGGTGCCTTATCCATGGGAAGACATCCGGCATCGCCGTCAGCACCGCCCGGGCACCGGCATCGTGCCTCATCAGTGCCAGAAACATGCGTGAGGAGGTGCTGAGGTCGTCGTCCCGCCGCTCCTCACGAGCCGCAGCGGTGAGGTAGAAGTCCGGGGCGTCGCGGTGGGTGACGCGGAGCCGCCCGGCATGTGCGGCCCGCTCGGCCACCGCCCGGGGATTGCGGGAAAGGTCGGAGAAGGTCACCGACTCCGGGTGGCTGGTGCTCATGACAGCCAGCTTACTCAGATCACATTCTGATGTCTATCCCAGGCTGCCAGCGGGCTCCGACTCGAACATCCGAGCCGGGCATCCCCGCTGATGCGCCTGGGGCGGCACCCCTTCCACGGGTGAGCCTCTCGCGCCTTCGCGACGCGTCGGCCCGGCACGGGCCCGGCTTCGCCGCGCGCCGCCGAACAGCCGGGCGGACGGCCGGAGTTCCCGGGTCACCTCGCCGCCCCGCGGGGGCCGCCCGCGGGGCCGTCCGACGGGGATCCCGGCCGTTCACCTGGGGGTAGACTCGCCGCATGGGTAGCACGAATGCGGTGAGGGCGGGCCTGCGAGAGGCCCCTCACGCTCTGTGCACCACCACCGCTCATGCCGTGAGTGAGGCGCCGCAGAACGGCTGCCGGGCACTGCACGGTCACGGCTAGCGATTCTCGACGGTCCCTTCCGGGGATGCCGCCCCACCGCCCGTAACGCCTGAGCACTCCGGCTGCGGGATCGCGCAGTAGCGCCGCATCGCCGGCTCGATCCGGACGTACGCACTTCACCCGTTCCGCACCACACAGCACCACACCACCCGGCTTCGGCGTGGCGTCGCACAGCGGCGCCCGGCCGAGGACCGGCCGCGCCGCACTCCCCCCGAAGGGCTCCCTGTGAAGTTGAGTGAACTGCTGACCGGACACGACCATCGGATTCTCCAGGGAGACCCGGAGACGAGGATCACCGCGGGAGCGTGCTTCGACGCCCATCGTGTGGCGCCCGGTTCGCTGTTCATCGCGGTACCCGGCCACCTCGAGGGCGGCCCCGAGTTCATCGGACCGGCGCTCGCACGGGGCGCGGTGGCCATCCTGATCGAAGACGAGAACCGTCTGGTCGAAGGTGCCGCAGCGGACAGCCCGGCACCGGCGTGGGCGGCGTCGGCCGACGTGTGCGTCGTCCAGGTGCCGGACACCCGTGTCACCGCCTCCGTCGTCACCTCCCGCTACTACGGCGAGCCGGGCCGGGAGATGGACATGGTGGCGATCACCGGCACCAACGGGAAGACGTCGGTGTCGTACATGGTCGAGTCCGTGCTGCGGATCGCCGAAGGCGCCAAGGCGGGCGTCATCGGCACGGCCGGCAGCCGGATCGGCGACGAGCTGATCCCGATGCCGAGGTCCGTACTGACCACGCCGGAGGCGCCGGACTTCCAGTACCTGCTGGGCTGCATGCGGGACCGCGGGGTCGGCAGTGTGGTGCTGGAGGCCACCTCGATGGGCCTGCTGACGCACCGGGTGGACCACGCCTTCGTCGACGTCGGGGTTTTCACCAACCTGACGCAGGACCACCTGGACGACCACGGCACGATGGAGAACTACCGGGACGCCAAACTGCGCCTGTTCCAGGGCCTGTGCCAACGCGCCGTGGTCAACGCCGACGACCCGGTCGGTGCCACGATCCCGGCGATGATGCCCGGCGTGGTGACCACCTACGCCCTCGACGCCGAAGCGGACTACCGGGCGACCGACCTCACCATGGACGCCCTCGGCACCCGCTTCACCCTGCACCACGCGGGCCACAAGTACCCGGCGGCGATCCCCGTCCCGGGCCGGTTCTCGGTGGCCAACGCGCTGGCCACCGTGGCCGCCTGCCACCTCCTGGGCCACGAGCTGGAAGGACTGATCCACGCGCTCGAGCGGATGCCGCCCGTCCCGGGGCGGTTCGAACGCTTCGAGACGCCGGGCGGCACGTCCGTGATCGTGGACTACGCGCACTCGCCGGACTCCCTGGACAAAGTGCTCAGCACCATCCGCGACTTCACCACCACCCGCGTCATCACCGTCTTCGGCTGCGGCGGCGACCGGGATGTCACCAAGCGCGCGCAGATGGGCGAGATCGCCGGTACGTACTCCGACCTGTGCGTCCTCACCTCGGACAATCCCCGTAACGAAGACCCGGAGGCGATCCTGGACCAGATCGTCCCGGGGCTCACGGCGACAGGCACCCCGTTCGAGCGGTGTGCCGACCGGCGGGAGGCGATCTCCAGAGCGCTGTCCTTCGCCGGCCCGGGCGACGTCGTCCTCGTCGCGGGGAAGGGCAGCGAGCCGTACCAGATCGTCGGCGAGCGGCTGCTCCCCTTCAACGACATGGCGACGGTCCGCGAGCTCGTCGGCGCGTGAACGCAGGCCGGCGCCGGCAGCGGCTCACGGCTCGTGGATCCGGAACCCGGAACGGCGCCGTGGACCAGTGCCTTCGGAGGTCATGGCGCCGCCCGCGGTCATCCGCGGGCCGGTCCGGATGATTGAACACGCGGTGAACGGAGACCCGAATCATCGCATCCTGCAGCGCTGCACCGGATGAAGGCGCCGGAAGTTGGGCAAACAGCACCGACGCCGCCCCCTC
>NZ_JBOHCV010000638.1:0-2096 GCF_050698815.1 Streptomyces sp. | reverse complement strand
GGATGGGGCGCCGCACGCGGCGCCGGGAGCGAAGACGCGGAGAAGGAAGGCGGGCCTCTTGCCCGCCTCGCGCTCACGCCGAGGCCGGGAACCTCACTCGTGCATGGCCCATGGCCGGCCCGGCAGTCACCGACTGACCCTAGTGACCATCATGGGCTGGGGCAACGCCGTTCCTTCGCCGTGCTCCGCCCGCATGGGGTCTCGCGTCAGACGGTCACGGCCGGACCGTCGTGGGCGATGTCCCATCCACAGAGATCCGCTGCGAGGGCCGAGGGCGAGGTGGGTCAGGACACCTAGAGCAGCCACTTCCCGTCGCGCATAAGGGTCCGTCCGGCCATCTCGGGAACCGTTCCCCATGCCTGCAGCACCTGCGGGGTGACTTGGAAGAAGACGTACGACGGGTGGTCCTCGCGAGGGTCCCAGCCGTCCTTGGCGGCGAAGGCGTCGCCCACCTCGGCCGGAAGCTCCTCGCGGGGCAGCATGCGCGCGGTGCCGTGGACCAGGACGACGTCCCGGGTGTGGCCGAAGGAGAGCCGAACCCGGCCCGAGGCACACAGGTTGCGCCCGGTCGGGTTGGTGTCGCGGGTGCACAGCCACACCACCTCGCCATCCCACCAGAAGGCAAGCGGAACGAGGCACGGCTCGCCGGTGCCGTCGGCCGTGGCGACCCATACGTCGTTGTCCCGCGCGAGCCGTTCCAGCGCCTCGCGCTTGCGCTGCTCCGGGCTGCGGGGTCCGCTGGGGCGAGAGTCAACTGGTGTCATGTGGCGAGGTTATGACGGTGAAGCGCTCGGTCACATCGGGCGGCGGAACTACGGCGCAAGGCGGAGGGTCGTCCTCGTACTGGGCGTATTAGCGGACCGCGGCGCGATCGCGGGGCCGACGCGACGACTGCGGCGGAAAAGCCGCGCATGGCAGCGGCTCCAGGTCGTCGTCCGCGGGGCGCGTCGCATTCCCGGCGGCTGTGTCGTCGTATTGCTGAGACACCGTCGTCCGGACAGCGCAGAGGAGGACCGCATGTCGGCAGCAGGGGCAACAAGCAACACAGCGACGCTCAACCGTTTCCACTCCGCTATGAACAGCGGCGCCCCGGAAACCATCTCGAAGGCCATCGACGAGTTCGTCGCACCGGACCTGCTCTTCCACGCGCCGGTATCGATGGGCGCGACGGGTGCGGAGGCCCTGAAGCGGGTGTGGGAGGTGCTCCTGCGAGCGTTCCCCGACATTCACGTCGCCGTCGAGGAGACGATCACGGAGGGTGACAAGGTCCTCGTCAGGAACACGGTGACCGGGACCCACCGGGGCGAGTACCGGGGTCTGCCGCCCACTGGGAAGACCGTCACCTACAGCGAGATCTTCATCTTCCGCTTCGCCGGCGGGCGGATCGCCGAGATCCGGGGTGTCGTCGACGTCCTCGCACAGCTGCGTCAGCTCGGCGCCCTCCCGTCCTGACGAGGCCCACGGGCCCGGGGCGCGTGCCGGGCACTGCTGGTGGCATGACGGGTGGGCGGATGACGTCGTCCTGGTTGTACGTGATCGAGCAAGGTTCCGGGCCCGGCGGGGGCGCGTACGGCTGCTTGGACTGTGCGGGTGCCCTCGCTCAACAGCCCCACGCATCCGACTTCTTGAAGGCCGAAGTGGCTGCCATGGAACAGCGCGCAGCGCATGCCAGGAAGGCGCCATGAGGCTGCGGACCGCAGCTGTCCGCGGCCGGCTCACCCTCGCCATCTCATAGTCCCCCGCCCCGGCCCGGCTGCCACGCACAGGCATCCACTCCATCGCGTGACGGCCACGGCCGAGGGGCGGGTCCCCGCGAAATCGGTACACAAGGAGGAGCACGATGCGCACACCGTGGACCCTGCACGCGGACCCGGAGGGAGGCACCGACGAGCCTGCTCCGCCGGCGGACGAACCCATTGGGGGAGCGGCCGAGGCTGCTCCGGCCAGTAGGCGGCACGACTGCCCGGCGCCGCTCGTCCGGGGCGCCGGGCCCACTGGAAGGACAACGGGGATGGACACTCACTGGCACGCCTTCAGCTTCACGGGCCACGAGAGACCCAAGGACAGTGAGGCTCGCGACCCGCAGTCCGCTACGC
>NZ_JBOHCV010000637.1:0-2722 GCF_050698815.1 Streptomyces sp. | reverse complement strand
CCGCTGAGGTGACCGTCGTGGAGACCGCGTCCTGGTGCGCCCACTCCAGGACGTTGAGCAACTGGACCGGGCTCTCCACGAAGGCGAGCGTGCCGCCCTGCTTTCTCCGGGCCATGCCCCGGAGACGGCGGGGGGCGGCATTCGCCGTCGCCGTCTCCAGGGCGGTCGTCTGCATGCCCGTCGTCTCCACGTCCGGGTTCACGGGATCAGGCCCCCACCCCTCAGGTCGGCTCACGGCACTGCTCCGTACTGCCTGTTCAGACCGCGACGGGCTCGCGGTCGGCTGACTCCTCGGACTCGGCGACGACGCCCTTGACGCGGCGCAGCTTCTCCATCGGCTTCAGCTCGCTGTCGTAGACCTTCTTCACGCCGTCGCCCAGGGACTCCTCGATGGTGCGGATGTCGCGCACCAGCCGCTGGAGGCCGCCCGGCTCGACGGACGCGGCCTGGTCGGAGCCCCACATGGCGCGGTCGAGCGTGATGTGCCGCTCGACGAAGCAGGCGCCGAGCGCGACGGCGGCGAGGGACGTCTGAAGACCGGTCTCGTGGCCGCTGTAGCCGATCGGGACGTTGGGGAACTCGCTCTGCAGCGTGTGGATCATCCGCAGGTTGAGCTCCTCGGCCTTGGCCGGGTACGTCGAGGTGGCGTGGCAGAGCACGATGTTCTCGCTGCCCAGCACCTCGACCGCGTGCCGGATCTGCTTCGGGGTCGACATGCCGGTGGAGAGGATGACCGTACGGCCGGTGGCGCGCATGGCGCGCAGCAGCTCGTCGTCGGTCAGCGACGCGGAGGCCACCTTGTAGCAGGGCACGCCGAACTTCTCCAGGAAGGCGACGGACTCCACGTCCCACGGGGAGGCGAACCAGTCGATGCCGCGCTTGGTGCAGTAGGCGTCGATCGCGCGGTAGCCGTCCTCGTCGAACTCCACGCGGTGGCGGTAGTCGATGTAGGTCATCCGGCCCCAGGGGGTGTCGCGTTCGATGTCCCACTGGTCGCGCGGGGTGCACACCTCGGGGGTGCGCTTCTGGAACTTGACGGCGTCGCAGCCCGCGTCGGCGGCGGCGTCGATGAGCGCGAAGGCGTTCTCGAGCTCGCCATTGTGGTTGATGCCGATCTCGCCGGTGACGTAGACGGGGTGGCCGGGGCCGGCGAACTGCCGGCCGAGGGTGCGAAGTCGGTTGGTGCTCATGGTGATGCTTCTCTTCCTTTTCCGGGTACAGAGGTGTCGGTCTGGAGGGGTCAGAGGGGTTGGGGGGATGGGGAGGACTGAAGGGAGGGGCCGAGGAGCCAGGAGGCGATCTCGCGGATGGCGCCCGCGCCGCCTGCGGTGGAGGTGACCGCGCGTGCGGCCTCGCGTACGACGTCGTGGGCGCCCGCGACCGCGACGGGCCAACCGACGAGGTGGAAGCAGGGCAGGTCGTTGACGTCGTTGCCGGCGTAGAGCACGCGCTCGGGGGCGATGCCCCGCTCCTCGCACCACTGCTTGAGTGCGAGGTCTTTCCGGTCGATGCCGTGCAGCACGGGGATCTTGAGCTTGTGCGCCCGTGCGGCGACCACCGGGTTCACTTCCGTGGACAGGATCAGCAGCTCCAGCCCGTCGCGGCGGAGCGCGGCGATGCCGAGGCCGTCGCCGCGGTGCACGGCGACCAGTTCCCGTCCGTCGGAGTCGATCAGCACCCGGTCATCGGTCTGGGTGCCGTCGAAGTCGAGTACGACCGCGTCGACGTCCTCGCGGGCCGGCAGCCCGCCGGTCCGCACCGGGTCGAGCAGCGGTGCGAGGGCGCGGGCGCGGGCCAGGTCGTGCGGGTCGTCGACCTCCAGGACCCGGGCGGGGTCCGTACGGACCAGCTCGGTGCGCCCGAAGAAGCGGTGCCCCGCCTTGCGGAAGCCGGCGGCGTCCATCGCGTACGCGGCACCCGTCTCCAGCAGGTCCTGGGGGCGGTCCTGGCGGCGGGGGCGGTACGCCTTGTCGTGGTTGACACCCGCGGCGCTGTCGCCGGGGGCGCTGTCGCCGTCCGCCGCGTCGCGCCAGACGAAGCCGTGGAACGGGGCGACGGTCAGCGCGCTGTCCGCGCCCGACTCGACGACCGCCGCCGCCACCCCCTCGACGTCCTCGCGGGTGAGGAACGGGCTGGTGCACTGCACCAGGAGCACCACGTCGACCGGCCGGCCGGAGCGCGACTCGCAGGTGTCCACGGCGTGCTGCACGGCGGCCTCGCTGGTGGCCGTGTCGCCGGCGATGTCCGCCGGCCGCTCCACGGTCTGCGCGCCCGCGGCACGGGCGGCGGCCGCGATGCCGAAGTCGTCGGTGGAGACGATCACATCGGTCACCAGCCGGGCGGCCCGGCACTCCCGCACGGCGCGGGAGACCAGCGGCTCGCCGCCGACGGTGGCGAGATTCTTGGCGGGCACGCCCTTCGAACCGCCGCGGGCGGGGATCACGGCGACCACGCGACGGGGCGCCGTGCCGGGCCCGGTGCCGGACCCTGGGGACGAGACGGTCATATCGGCTCCTCGGGGGTGAGCGGGGGGACGGTCAGGGAGGCGCGGGGACTGGGGGCGGGGCGCGTCACCGCGGGACGCGTCACCGCGCGGGGCGTCACAGCTCCCCCATCCGGCGGATGACCGGGGCCACCCGCTGGACGCCCTGCCGGTAAGCGCCGCGGGCCGCGTCCCGTACGGCGCCGCGGACCGCGGCGCGCAGGCCGGAAGGAGCGGCGT
>NZ_JBOHCV010000636.1:0-1597 GCF_050698815.1 Streptomyces sp. | reverse complement strand
AGGTACGGATGTGGCTGGCGCTGCACGGAGTCGAGGGCGCCGGGCGGGAGCGCCGGCGCCGGCGGACCGAGCGCGGACGCGGTCGCGCACGCGGACTCCGGCACCGGGTACGGCGGGTCGATCCCCGGTAGGGCCCGGCGGCCGGCCCACGGTCCACGGGCCGTCTTCCCTAACCTGGCCCTTCCCCTTCCTTAAGCGCGTCGTAAGTCCGCCGACTGCCGTCCGTAACCGGCGGATTGTCCGAGTCGGCCGGGCTAGCGTCATGCCCGTTCCCCCCCCCGCCCCCACGGATCGAGGCACGTACACGATGACGAACTACGCCGCACCCCGCCGCCCCGTCAGTCGCCGGGCGAAGTCGTTGGGCGCCGCGGTGTCGGCCGCGCTGGGGGCCTGCGGAGCCCTCGCCCTCGCCGGGAACGCGACCGCCGGCGAGGAGCGCCGGCGTGACACCGGGGCCGGCACCGAGGCCGCGGCGGCGCCCGGCACCACCTTCGCCCCGTACGTCGACACCTCGCTCCAGCCCTCCTACGACCTCGTCAAGAGAGCAGAGGAGACCGGTGTAAGGGAGTTCAACCTCGCCTTCATCACCTCGGGCGGCGGATGCACGCCCAAGTGGGGTGGCACCCAGGAGTTGGGCGAGAACGCCGTGGCGCGGCAGATCGACGCGCTGCGCGCAAAGGGCGGCGACGTCCGGGTCTCCGTCACACCGATGATCGGGGTGAACGACGTCATCGTCGAGGTGTTCAGGCCCGACGACGCGGCCGAGGTGAAGAAGTTCGCCGACGAACAGGGCATGGGCTGGCTGTCGATGTGGTCGGCCACCCGTGACAAGGCGTGCCCGGGCGGCCCCAAGGATCAGGCGGACCCGACCTGTTCGAGCATCGAGCAGGGCGCGGACGACTTCGCGAAGGCCTTCACGGGCTGATACGAGCACCGGCTGATACGAGCACCGCGCCGGCCGATACGAGCCGGACTCCCGCCAGGCGGGGCGCAGCCTGCCCCCACGCGTTGCGCCCCGCCTTTCTTCATCCGCGCTTCCTCGCCCCGCTCCTCCCTCAGCCCCGCGGATGACTGACAGTGAGAGCGTCACCCCTACGGACAGCCCCCGGGTGCGGGCCCGCCGCAGCTGCTCTTGGCTGCCAGGTATGAGGTCAATAAGCAGACGCCAGACCCGAATTGCCCGTCGGCTGATGAGCGGCACGGTGGCGGCGGCCGTCTCCATGGGCGGCCTCGTCGCGTCGGCCACCGTGGACGGCACCGAACGGGTCCCGGTGGACGGCGCCGACCGCGAGTCCGTGGACAGCGCCGACCACGTGCGCGAGGGCCGCGCCGACCACGAACCCGTGGGCCGCGCCGCCGGCCGCGAGCCGTTGAGCGACGAGGTGCCGGCCGTCCCGTTCGCGGATCGCCCCATGAGCAGCCCGCACCGCTCCGGCGGCTATGTCGAGCCGGTCGCCAAGCCTGCCCGCGTCTCGGCGAAGTGGGGCATCCCCGGCGACTGGATGGCGGGCCACCACACGGGTGTCGACCTCGCTGTGCGCAGCGGCACGACCCTGCGGTCCGTCGGCCCCGGCAAGGTGGTCCTCGCCGGTACCGC
>NZ_JBOHCV010000635.1:0-4399 GCF_050698815.1 Streptomyces sp. | reverse complement strand
GAGCTGCACCATGCCGATCACCACGCCGGTCTGGGTGCGGATGAGCTGCACCGGGCCCAGACCGGCCGACCCCAGGCCCTGGTTGATGACGCCGGTGTCCTGGAGCAGGATCACCCAGGCGAAGGTGCGCACCATCAGGCTGGTCCAGAACGGCACGAGCACCAGCAGCGTGAGCCACATCCGGGCACGCGGAGAGGCGATGCTCATCGCATAGGCGTACGGGTAGGACAGCACCAGTGCGAAGAGAGTCACCCACCCGGCGGTGACGAACGTCCTGCCCAGGATCTCCAGGTTGCCTCGCTCCCCGAAGAACCAGGCGAAGTTGACCAGCCCCGGCCGGGGATCGGTGAACGCGCTCCACAGCGCGGACCCGAGGGGGTAGAGGAAGAACGCGGCGAGGGTGACCAGCGGGGGGAGCAGCAGCAGCGCGTAACCCCTGCCGCCGTCGGCGCCGGCCCGCCCGGCGGGTGCGCCGGGCGCGGCCACGGTCTTGTTCAGCACAGCCATGACAAGGACCGTCCCCGGGTCAGGCGCCCAGCCATGCGGCCCACTTCTCGGTCATCGCCTTCTGGTGCTTCGACCACCAGGCCGGGTCGACGGGCAGGGCCTTCTTCTTCAGCCCGGGGCGGGTGGTGAGGTAGGAGGCGCCGAGCTTGTCCAGCTTGGGGTCGGCATCGGTGTTGACCGGTGAGTAGGAGGTCAGTTCGGTGAGCTTCTCCTGCTGCTTCGCGCCCAGATAGTGGTTGATCAGGGCCATGGAGGCCTTGGGGTTCTTCGCCCCCTTGGGAACGCTCAGGGTGTCCATCACCGGCAGCCACTGGTTCCACTGTGCCGCGTACGGGGCGCCGTTCTTGACCGCCGCGTAGGCGCGTCCCGTCCACATCATGGCCATGTCGACCTCACCGGACTCCAGCAGCTGCTGGGCCTCGGCGCCGGTCTTCCAGAACACCGTGTCGGAGCGGACCGAGCTGAGCTTCTTGAGCGCCCGGTCCTCGTCCAGCGGGTAGAGCTCGTCGGCCGCGACGCCGTCGGCGGTCAGGGCGGCCTCCATCGGCCCGGGTGAGGCGTCGCCCGGGATGCCTGGTATCGCGCGCTTGCCGGGGAACTTCTTCGTGTCGAAGAAGTCCTGCCATCCCTGCGGGGGCTTCGCCCCGTACTTCTTCTTGTCGTAGACGAGCACGACGCCGTACTCCATGGCCGGTACCGAGCACTTGGTGGCCATGCCCTCGGGGACCTTGGACTTGTCGATCACCTTGTAGTCCAGCGGCTGGAGCAGGTCCCCGCAGTGGGCACCGGACCAGATCCCGTCGGTGTCCACCACGTCCCAGGTCACGTTGCGGCTCTTGACCTGCGCCTGGAGCTTGGCGTAGTCGGTGGGCCCGTCCTGGAGCACCTTGGCCCCGGAGGCCTTGCTGAAGGAGTCGATCGCGGCCTTCTCCTGCCCGTCCTGGTAGAAGCCGCCGTACGAGGTGAAGGTGAGGTCGACGCCCTTCAGGGCGCCCTTCTTGACGGCGCCCGCCTTCGCGGGGCCGGAGCCGAGGTCGACCTCTTTGGGGCCGGAGGGGCCTCCGCAGGCGGACACGAGAAGCAGCGCGGCGGCGCCGGCGGCGACAGCGGCGGTGGTGAGGGGACGTGGTGTGGAGGGCATGGTGAACCTCTCGGGGGCTGATGGTCACTGTGTTGGATCCGTGCCCGAGCGCGTGGGGGTCGCAGGGGTACGACGGGGCGGCGCCGGGGTGAGGGGATCGCCGGCGGGGAGCTCGTGGTGGGCGGGGCTCGGGGTCGGACGCCGGTCAGGCGCCCGTGCGGGTGGGCGGGCTGATGATCCAGAGGACTTCCGCGGGCTCGGAACCCTCGTTGACCATGCGGTGGGGGGTGGACGTGCGGTACTCGCTGGTGTCGCCGGCCGCCAGTTCGTGGCAGGCGGCGGACTCCGCGGGTCCGAGGCACAACACGATGCGGCCGCGGAGCACCATGAAGATCTCCTGGGCGTCTCCGTGGGCGTAGGGCTCGTCCCCGGTGGAGGCTCCGGGGTCGAACTCCCCGCCGTAGATCTCCAGGTTCTGCAGGGGCCGGGGCGTGATGAGGTACTTACGGGTACCCGGGCCCGCAGGGAGTTCGGGCCGATCGGCGTGGCGGACGACCCGGTGGCCGACCGATGCGCCGGGCGCGAACAGGTCGGCGACCGTGATGCCGAGGGCTCCGGCGATCCGCCGCAGCATCCCGACGCTCACACTCGTGCGCCCGTGTTCAAGCTGGCTGATGAAGCTGGGGCTGGCCCCCGCCTCGGCGGCGAGGCTGCGCAGCGTCATCCGGCGCATCGTCCGGTACGCCCGGATCGCGATCCCGAGGCGGACCTCCTCCGCCTCGGGGCCCGGTTGAGGCTGCGTCACCTGCGCCATCGAACATCCCTATCTCTCTCACTGAACACAGTGTTCAGCGTGATTGAAGGGAAATTACACTGGGGCCCGGCCACCTTCAACCCCCGCGCGGGAAAGAATCGCGGGCCGGGAGCTCTCGCTTCCGTCCCGGCGTGCCCCGGCGGCGTGCTGGTGAGTCCGGCAGATCGTGGAGTCGACGTTCACCGTCCACCCGATGCGACCGTGCGTGTTGGCTCGCGGCTGGAGCTTGGTGAGCAGCCCTGCCCACACTCTCCAGCTGCAGGGGTCCGGGCGGCTCGGGGAAGCCAGCGTCCGAGTCGCTCTGAGGTGGGGATCGTGTGCGGCCTGAGGCGTACCGCCGAGCGGCTGATCCGCCTGCCGGCCTACCCGTGATGCTGCCCGCCGGGGGTCAGTGGGCCGTCGACGGGGCTTCTCCGCAGGTGTATCGGGGAGTTGGTCCGCGAGCTGCAGGAAGCGCGGGAAGGGTCGCATGGCCGATTGGCCAAGGAGGTCAACACGGCTTTCTCTGTCAGGCGCGCTTCGGCCCTTCCTGCTGGACCACTTCGAAGGACCACAGGGTCGAGTCCGTGGACGCCGGCTTCGGCCGCTCACCCTCACCCTTGCCCTCGCCGTGCGCGCGTTTGGCGGGGCCCGACATCCACGCCTGGAAGTCCTCCTCGCTGCGCCACTTGGTGTACACGAGGTACTGGTCGGTGCCCTCCAGCGGGCGCAGCAGCTCGAACCATTCGAAGCCGTCCGACCCTTCGACGGCGCCGGCCCGCGCGCTGAAGCGCTTCTCCAGCACCTCCCGTTGGTCCGCCGGGACGGTGAGGGCGTTGATCTTCACGATGCTCATGTCGCCCATCGTGCCGCACAGCCGCCCGCCCCCGCGCCGCGGGCCTGTCAAGGGCGCGGCTCGAAGGTCACCGGTGCGTCGAAGGCCGCTCGGCGCGTGGCGCGGCGCAGCGCGCGCAGCACGGTGCCGCCGAGGGTGAGGGTGAGGAGCACCGTCAGCGCGGCTCGCGGTACGTCCCAGCCGAGTGAGGTGGCCAGTACGTACGCGACGTAGCGTGCCAGGTTCTCGGCCAGCGGGTCGCCGGGGACGAAGGAGACGCCGGAGCCGAGGCCCGCGATGTAGGGCCAGCCCTGGAGGTTCATCACCAGCCCGTACAGCAGCGCGGCGAGTGCGCCGTAGGCGGCCAGCAGCAGCAACTCCCGCCGCCCGCGCAGCCGGTCGGTCGCGGGCAGCAGACCGGCGCCCATGGCGACCCAGCCCATGGTGAGCATCTGGAACGGCATCCACGGTCCGACCCCACCGGTGAGCAGTGCCCCGGCGAACATCGACAGCGCGCCCAGCACGAAGCCGAACCCCGGTCCCAGGACGCGTCCGGACAGCACGATCAGGAAGAACATCGGCTCCAGACCCGCCGTGCCGGCCCCGAGCGGCCGGAGCGCCGCCCCCGCCGCGGCGAGTACACCCAGCATCGCGACGGCCTTCGCGTCCATCCCGGTGTCGGCGATCGTCGCGACGACGACGGCGAGCAGCAGGGGCAGCAGCGCGGCGAAGAGCCAGGGCGCGTCCTGGGAGTGCGCGAGTCCGGAGGTGGAGTCGGCGAGGAGCGGCCAGCCGAAGGCGACGACGCCGCTGGCGCTGGTCAGCGCGAGGGCGGTGACGGAACGGGGGCCGAGACGCAGGGGCCGCGGTGCGGTGGATCGCGGGGGGCGGGGCGTGTTCACTCCGACGCCCCCTCGTCGGCGGGTTCGTCCGGCGGTTCGCCCTCCGCGCGCAGCGCGGCGCGCACCTGGGGGACGGTCAGCCAGCGTTCCGGTGCCAGGATCTTGGCCACTTGGGGGGCGAAGGCGGGCGAGGAGGTGACCACTTCCGCCGCGTGGCCGTCGGCGACGATCTCGCCCTGGGCCAGGATCACCACCCGGTGGGCCACTTCCGCGGCCAGTTCCACGTCGTGGGTGGCAAGCACGATGGCGTGGCCCTCGTCCGCCAGTGCGCGGAGGATGCC
>NZ_JBOHCV010000634.1:0-2706 GCF_050698815.1 Streptomyces sp. | reverse complement strand
GCACGGAGGGGGGCGCGGGAGCGGGCGCGGCAGCGGGCGCGGTGTCCCGGTGTCCGTTCAGCTCGCCCTGCACGGCCGCCTGTCCGTTGGCTCCCTGCCCGTTGGATGGCGTCTTGCGGGGGCGCCGCTTCGTGGGCGACTCCGCGACTCCGTAGCCGACCAGCACGGGCTGCCGCTTCTCGCCCGCCGCCTCGGCGGGTGCCTCGGCGGCCTCGGCTGTCTCGGCCTCGGCACCGGACTCGGCGGTCCCGCCTGCTTCACCACCACCGACCGGCCCCGCCGAGGGGTCGGTGTCCACGGAGATGATCGCGGTGCCGACGTCCACCGTCGTCCCCTCGGCGAAGCGCAGCTCGTGCACGGCACCGTCGTAGGGGATGGGCAGCTCGACGGCGGCCTTGGCCGTCTCGACCTCGCAGACGACCTGGCCGTCGGTGACCGTGTCACCCGGCTTGACGTACCACGTGAGGATCTCTGCCTCCGTCAGTCCCTCGCCCACATCGGGCATCGTGAACTCGCGGATGCGGGTCGCGCTCTTCGTCATCGTCACGACTCTCCTCAGTACGCCAGCGCGCGGTCGACGGCATCGAGCACCCGGTCCAGGCCCGGAAGGTACTCGTCCTCCAGCCGGGCCGGCGGATAGGGCGCGTGGAACCCGCCGACGCGCAGCACCGGCGCCTCCAGCTGGTAGAAGCACCGCTCGGTGATCCGCGCGGCCACCTCCGAGCCGGTCCCCAGGAAGACGGGCGCCTCGTGCACGACCACCAGCCTGCCCGTTTTCTCCACGGACTTCTGCAGAGTGTCGAAGTCGATCGGCGACATCGAGCGCAGGTCGACCACCTCGAGGGAGCGGCCCTCCTCCTGTGCCGCGGTCGCCGCCTCCAGACAGGTCTTCACCATCGGCCCGTAGGCCGCCAGGGTGAGGTCGTCGCCCTGCCGGGCGACGCGGGCGGCGTGCAGCGGCGCCGGGAGGGATGAGGTGTCCACCTCGCCCTTGTCCCAGTAGCGGCGCTTGGGCTCGAAGAAGATGACCGGGTCGTCGCTCTCGATGGCCTGGCGCATCATCCAGTAGGCGTCGGAGGCGTTCGAGGGCGAGACGCACTTGAGTCCCGCCACGTGCGCGAACAGCGCCTCCGGCGACTCGCTGTGGTGCTCGACGGCGCCGATGCCGCCCGCGTAGGGAATCCGGATGACGACCGGCAGCTTGAGCTTGCCCAGCGCCCGCGCGTGCATCTTGGCGAGCTGCGTGACGATCTGGTCGTACGCGGGGAAGACGAAGCCGTCGAACTGGATCTCCACGACCGGCCGGTAGCCGCGCAGCGCCAGCCCGATGGCGCTTCCGACGATGCCGGACTCGGCCAGCGGCGTGTCGATGACCCGCTGCTCGCCGAAGTCCTTCTGCAGGCCGTCCGTGATACGGAAGACGCCGCCGAGCTTGCCGACGTCCTCACCCATGATCAGGACCTTCGGGTCCTCCTCCATCGCCGCGCGCAGCGCCGTGTTCAGCGCCTTGGCGAGCGGCATCTTGCGTACGCCCGGGGCGGCGTCGGCGGGGGCCGGTGATGTGACGGTGGCGGCCATGTCAGCGGCCCTCCTCGGAGTCGGCGAAGGACGCGAGATAGTCGGCGTACTGGGCACGCTCCTCGTCGACCAGCGCGTGCCCGTCCGCGTAGACGTTCTCGAAGATCGCCATGGTGTCGGGGTCGGGCATGGTGCGGATGGCCTCGCGTACGTGCTTGCCCATGGCCTCGCTCTCCTCGTCGAGGGCGGCGAAGAACTCGGGGCCGGCCAGTCCGTCCTTCTCCAGATACCTGCGCAGCCGGATGATCGGGTCCTTGGCCTCCCACTCGACACGCTCCTCGTCCCGGCGGTAGCGGCTCGGGTCGTCGGAGGTGGTGTGCGCGCCCATCCGGTACGTGAACGCCTCGACCAGCATGGGCCCCTCGCCGCTGCGCGCCCGCTCCACGGCGGCGCGGGTGACGGCGAGGCAGGCCAGCACGTCGTTGCCGTCCACCCGGACGCCGGGGAAGCCGTAGCCCTGGGCGCGCTGGTAGATGGGAACGCGGGACTGGCGCTCGGCGGGCTCGGAGATCGCCCACTGGTTGTTCTGGCAGAAGAAGACGACCGGGGCGTTGTAGACCGCCGAGAAGGTGAACGCCTCGGCCACATCGCCCTGCGAGGACGCGCCGTCACCGAAGTAGGCGATGACCGCGGAGTCGGCGCCGTCCAGGGTGATGCCCATCCCGTAGCCGGTCGCGTGCAGCACCTGGGAGCCGATGACGATCGTGTAGAGGTGGAAGTTGTTGGTGGCGGGGTCCCAGCCGCCGTTGTTCACACCGCGGAACATGCCGAGGAGGTTCGTCGGATCCACCCCGCGGCACCAGGCCACGCCGTGCTCGCGGTAGGTGGGAAAGACGTAGTCGTCGTCGCGCAGCGCCCGGCCGGAGCCGATCTGCGCCGCCTCCTGGCCCAGCAGCGAGGCCCACAGACCCAGCTCGCCCTGCCGCTGAAGCGATGTGGCCTCGGCGTCGAAGCGCCGGGTCAGCACCATGTCGCGGTAGAGCCCGCGCAGCTCCTCGGCGGGCAGATCGATGGCGTAGTCGGGGTGCTCCACCCGCTCGCCCTCGGGGGTCAGCAGCTGTACGAGCTCGGTGCCCGCCGTCGCGGCCGACGCCGCGGGGCCGTCCGCCCGGCGCGTACCGCCCTTGC
>NZ_JBOHCV010000633.1:0-4584 GCF_050698815.1 Streptomyces sp. | reverse complement strand
GTACGGTCGGCGGCGGGTACACCCCGGGCGGGAGCAACAGCGCCTGACCGGTGACGGCCCGCCTGCCGCACCCGGGCGGGACGGAGGCGGCGTCCGCGGCCGGCTCTCCGTCCGCCCGTACGCGCCCGGCCTTGGAGGAGACCCCTCCCCCGTCCCTCGTCAAGGGCGGGGAGAGGGACACCACGGACCACGACAGCCTGCTGCGGCGACTTCGCGAGCTGGACGAGCTGCACCGCGAAGGGGTTCTCACCGACGAGGAGTTCGCCTCCGCGAAGAAGGCGGTCCTCGCCCGCTTCTGACGTGCGAACGGAGCCCTGCCTGCTGACCGGCGCCCGGGCGGGCGCCCCGGCCGGCTCTCGTACGGCCGGCCGGTTCAGCCCTGTCAGCCCGCGTCAGCCCGTGTCAACTCACATCAACTCACTTCAACTCGCGTCAGCCGGCCACGGCACCTGCGGCGAGCGCCAGTAGTCCATGCCCAACTGCTCCCAGCGCGGCCCCTGTTGCGCCAGCCTCACCCGGTACTTCTCCCAGTCGTGCGCCGACGCCGGCGACCACCCGAGTTCCGCGATCCCCGGAAGCCGCGGGAACGCCATGAACTCGATGTGCTCGCTGTTCTCCAGCGTCTCCGACCACAGCGGCGCCTCGACCCCGAGCACGGCATCGGCGGGCGCGCCCTTGATGTAGCTGCCCGGGTCCCAGTCGTAGGACTGCTTCGCCTCGACATAGCCCGCCCAGTGCAGGCCCAGCGGCGTGTCCTCGTTGTACTGCATGTCGAGGTAGGCGCGGTTCGCCGGGGAGAGGACCAGCCGGGTCCCCTTCTTCGCGGCCTCGACGACCTCGGGCTCGTCCTCGGCCCCGCTCGTGCCCCAGTACTGCGCGACGGCGCCCTCCGCGGGCTTCGCGCCGGTGAGCTGGTGCCAGCCGATCACGGTCTTGCCGTACTTCGCGACGGTCTTCTGCGCCCGCTCCATGAAGGCGACGTAATCCTCATGGCTGGTCGAGTGCGCCTCGTCGCCGCCGATGTGCAGATAGCGGCCCGGGGTCATCTCGGCCAGCTCACGCACCACGTCGTCGACGAAGTCGTAGGTCACATCGAGGGGTACGCACAACGAGCTGAAGCCGACCTCGGTGCCCGTGTACCGGGGCGGCGCGACACCGTCGCAGTTGAGTTCGGCGTACGAGGCGAGCGCGGCGTTGGTGTGTCCGGGCATGTCGATCTCGGGTACGACGGTCAGCTCGCGCTCGTCGGCGTAGCGCAGGATCTCCCGGTAGTCGTCCTTGGTGTAGTAGCCGCCGGGTCCGCCACCTACCTCGCTGCCGCCGCCGTACGTGGCCAGCCGCGGCCAGGAGTCGATGGCGATGCGCCACCCCTGGTCGTCGGAGAGATGCAGATGCAGCTTGTTGACCTTGTAGAGGGCGAGTTGGTCGATGTAGCGCTTGACCTCGTCGACGCTGAAGAAGTGCCGGGAGACATCGAGCATCGCGCCGCGGTAGGCGTAGCGCGGCTTGTCGGTGATGGTGCCGCCCGCGACCTGCCACGGTCCGGGCTGCGGCGCGGACGACTCGACCTGTGGCGGCAGCAGTTGACGTAGCGTCTGCATGCCGTGGAAGAGCCCGCTGCCGGTGGGCGCACTGATCACGGCGGCGCGCTCGGTGACCTTCAGCTGGTAACCCTCCTCGCCCAGCCGGGATTTGCGGGCTTCCCCGCCACCGCCGAGCTTCAGCTGGATGCCGTCCGGGCCGCGCTCGGTCGTGACCGGCAGCGGGAAACCGGTGGACGGCCGCAGCAGCGCGGCGAGTTGACCGCCGACCCGCTTGGCCTCCTCGGACGCCCCGCTCACCCGGATCACGGTCCGCTCGCCGATGGTGAACGGAGCACCGCCTGCCTGTACGGACTCGGGCGCCGGAATCACCTGGTCCAGCGGCGTGGGCTTACGGTCCGGCGGAGCCGGGGGCTCGGCGGCGGCTGCCGTGACGGAGCCGGGCAGAGCGGTGGCGAGGAGGACGGCGCACAGCAGCAGCGGCCGGGTACGTCTCACGAGCGGTCCCTTCGACGGGCTTCGTTCACGTGTGGGGTGTGTGCTGTGTCTATGTCTGAGTGACCGAGCCGTCACACTCGTACCGCTCACCCCGGCGGCGGTCAAGGTGTAGACCAGTTATCGAACGCGCGGACGCACTCACCGTCCGTAATTCCGACACACCTGCCCGATATCGGGCAGGTTTCTTGCGTTCATGGGATCGAGCCCGCAATATCAAGGTGTGCTCGAAGTCCGTACGCCGGTCCACGACGACCTCATCGACCATCTGGTCCGCAGCACGCCGCTCCAGCGCGGCGAGGCGGCCCGGGTCGTGCTGGACGTCCTGGCGTACTTCGACGAGACGACCGAGGAGTACGTACGCCGCCGTCATCGCGAACTGCAGTCCGGCGGGCTGGCCAATCCGGACATCTTCGCGAGGATTTCGGCCGAGCTGCCGCACCGCGCGGTGGCGCCGCCCGGTCTCTCGTTGCGGCAACTGCGCCGCATCGTCTACGGATGACATCCGGCTGACGGCACGACAGCACCGACGACCGAACCAAGTGGACACGGACGAGGGAGAGGCACCAGCCAATATGTGCGGAATCGTGGGATATATCGGTCAGCGTGACGTGGCCCCGCTCCTGCTCGAGGGCCTGCAGCGGCTGGAGTACCGGGGGTACGACTCCGCGGGCATCGCCATCCACAGCAGCGGCACCGGCCGGAGCGCGGGCCTGAAAACGGCCAAGACCAAGGGCCGGGTCCGTGACCTGGAGGAGCGCATCCCCAAACGGTTCGCGGGCACCACCGGCATCGCCCACACCCGCTGGGCCACGCACGGCGCCCCCAACGACGTCAACGCCCACCCCCACGTCGACCCGGACGAGAAGGTCGCCGTCGTACACAACGGCATCATCGACAACGCCTCCGAGCTGCGTGCCAAGCTCGCCGCCGACGGCGTCACCTTCGTCTCCGAGACCGACACCGAGGTCCTCACCCACCTCATCGCGCGCGCCCAGGCCGAGCGGCTGGAGGCCCGGGTCCAGGAGGCGCTGCGGCACGTCGAGGGCACCTACGGCATCGCCGTCCTGCACTCCGACTTCCCCGACCGCATCGTCGTGGCCCGGAACGGATCGCCGGTCGTCCTGGGCATCGGCGAGCGCGAGATGTTCGTCGCCTCCGACGTCGCCGCGCTCGTCTCGCACACCCGCCAGGTCGTCACCCTGGACGACGGCGAGATGGCCACGATCAAGGCCGACGACTACCGCACGTACACCACCGAGGGCTCGCGCACCTCGGCCTCGCCCGAGACGGTGGAATGGGCGGCCGAGTCCTACGACATGGGCGGCCACGACACCTACATGCACAAGGAGATCGCGGAGCAGGCCGACGCGGTGGACCGGGTGCTGCGCGGCCGTATCGACGACCGGTTCGCGACCGTGCACCTCGGCGGCCTCAACCTCGACACCCGGGAGGCGCGCAGGATGCGCCGGGTGAAGATCCTCGGCTGCGGCTCGGCGTACCACGCCGGCATGATCGGCGCCCAGATGATCGAGGAGCTGGCCCGGATCCCGGCGGACGCGGAGCCCGCCAGCGAGTTCCGCTACCGCAACGCGGTCGTCGACCCGGACACCCTCTACATCGCCGTCAGCCAGTCCGGCGAGACCTACGACACCCTCGCGGCCGTGCAGGAGCTCAAGCGCAAGGGCGCGCGCGTACTGGGCGTGGTGAACGTCGTCGGCTCCGCCATCGCGCGCGAGACGGACGGCGGCGTGTACGTACACGCGGGCCCCGAGGTCTGCGTCGTTTCCACCAAGTGCTTCACCAACACCGCGGTGGCCTTCGGCCTGCTCGCCCTGCACCTGGGCCGCATCCGCGACCTCTCCGTCGCCGACGGCAAGCGGATCATCGCCGGACTGCGGCGGCTGCCCGGGCAGATCGAAGAGATCATGAGCCGCGAGGACGACATCAAGAAGCTGGCGGCGGACTACGCGGAGGCCAAGAGCATGATGTTCGTCGGCCGCGTGCGGGGCTACCCCGTGGCCCGCGAGGCGTCGCTGAAGCTCAAGGAGGTCTCCTACATCCACGCCGAGGCCTATCCGGCCTCCGAGCTCAAGCACGGGCCGCTCGCGCTGATCGAGCCCGCCGTGCCGACGGTCGCGATCCTCCCGGACGACGAACTGCTGGACAAGAACCGCGCCACCCTGGAGGAGATCAAGGCCCGCAGCGGCAAGATCCTCGCCGTGGCGCACCAGGAGCACGAGAAGGCGGACCACACGATCGTGGTGCCCCGCAACGAGGTCGAACTCGACCCGGTCCTCATGGGCATCCCGCTCCAACTGCTCGCTTATCACACGGCGCTGGCGCTCGGCCGGGACATCGACAAGCCGCGCAACCTGGCGAAGTCCGTCACGGTCGAGTAGGGCGATGGCCGGGCTCGGATCCCCGCCCGAGGGCACGACCGAGCTCGGGGTCGACATCATCAAGGTCGCCCGGATCCGGGACACGCTGGCCCGCTTCGGTCCGCGCTTCTCGGAGCGCGTCCTGACGCCGTTGGAACGACGCTACG
>NZ_JBOHCV010000632.1:0-12488 GCF_050698815.1 Streptomyces sp. | reverse complement strand
GTGCAGCGCCGCCCGCGCCCACGCCGACGGCCGGCACCGGCGCCCCGTCGGCGGTGAACGGCGCTGGCTGCGGGCTCTCCGGGGCCTGCTCAGCCATGGTCGCAACGCCTGGTCGGTTCACGCCTGGTCGGTTCACGCCTGTTGGGTTCACACATAGCGGATCCTCGGGTCGAGCACGGCGTAGAGGAGGTCGACGAACAGATTCGCGAGCAGGAAGACGATCACCAGGACCGTCACGAAGCCGACGACGGTCGGCGAGTTCTGCCGCACGATGCCCTGCCACAACTGGAAGCCGACGCCCTGGATGTTGAAGATCCGCTCGGTGACCAGCGCGCCCGCCATCAGGTTGCCCACGTCCAGGCCCAGGAAGGTGACGACGGGGATGAGTGAGTTGCGCAGCAGGTGCCGCACGGTCACCCGGGAGCGCGGCAGCCCCTTCGCGAGCGCGGTGCGTACGTAGTCGCCGCGTGCGTTCTCGGCGATGGAGGTACGGGTGAGCCGGGTGACGTAGGCCAGCGAGAGCAGCGCGAGGACCAGCCCCGGCAGGAGCAGCTCACCGACCGGCGCCGCGGGCGAGACGGCCGGCTGGATCCAGCCCCACTTCACCCCCAGCAGGTACTGCGCGAGAGTGCCGGTGACGAAGGTGGGCACGGAGATCACGACCAGGGTCAGCATCAGCACCGAGCTGTCGACCGGACGGCCGCGCCGCAGCCCGGTGATCACACCGAGCACGATGCCGACGACGACCTCGAAGACGATGGCGATGAGAGCGAGCCGCAGCGTGATCGGAAAGGCGCTGCGCAGCAGTTCGGTGACGGGCTGGCCGTTGAACGCGTTGCCGAAATTCCCGGTGAAGATGTTGCCCATGTAGAGCAGGTATTGCTGCCACACGGGCTTGTCGAGGTGGAATTCGGCACGCAGCCGGGCGGCTGTGGCGGGGTCGGGGGCCCGGTCGCCGAACATGGCGTTGACCGGGTCGCCGACCGCGTACACCATCACGAAGATGAGGAACGTCGTCCCGATGAACACCGGGACCATCTGGAGCAGGCGTCTGATGACGTAGCGCCCCACGGGCCTTCAGCCTCTCACTTGACCTTGATGTCGGTGAACACCGGTACCGAGAAGGGGTTGAGCCTGACGCCGCTCACCCTGTCCGAATAGCCCGCGTTGCCGTCCTGGTACCAGAGCGGAATGGCGGGGAGGTCCTCCAGCACGATCTTCTCGGCCTGCTGGAACTTGCTGACCGCCTCGGCCTCCCCGGCCGCGTTCGCCTCGTCCATGAGCTTGTCGACGCGCTTGTCGGAGTACTTCGCGTCGTTGGAGGAGGCGTCCGTGAAGTAGAGCGGCTGAAGGAAGTTCTGGATCAGCGGATAGTCCATCTGCCAGCCGGTGCGGAACATGCTCTTCAGCTTCTTGCCGGCGATGTCCTTGCGGAATTCACCGAAGGTCGGCACCGGATTGACGCTGCACGCGCCGCTCTTGTCGAGCGCGTTGTTGATGCTGTTGCAGACGGCGTCCATCCACTGCCGGTGTGAGCCGGTGTCGACGTTCGAGGTGAGAGTGACCTTGCCGCCCGGCAGCCCGCCGGCGTCCTCGATCAGCTTCTTCGCCTTCTTCGGGTTGTACGTGCAGGTCTCGCCGCACAGTCCCGGCTTGTAGCCGCCGGACTTCTTGAGCACCGGCGAAGTGAGGTCCGTGGCGGGCGTACGGGTCCCCTGGTAGATCTTCTCGGTGACTTCCTCACGGTTGATCGCCATCGACAGGCCGTGCCGGACCTGCTTCGCCTTCTCGCTCTGCCACTCCTTCTGGTAGAGCGGGAAGGAGATGGTCTGCGTGATTCCCGCCGGCTGGTTGATGTACCGGCCGTCGAGGTCCTTCTTCGCGTTCTTGAGCTGTCCTGCGGGCAACTCGTCGAACACGTCGAGGTTGCCGGCCTGCAGGTCGGTGTAGCCGGTGTTCTGGTCGGTGTAGACCTTCAGCTCCACACCCTTGTTCTTCGGCTTGTCCCCGCCCGCGTACTCCTTGTTGACCGACAGCCTCATGGCCTGGCCCTTGGTGTAGGAGTCCACCTTGTACGGGCCGTTGCCGATGGGCTTCTTCAGCCAGCTGTCGTGTTCCGTGAAGAACTTCTTCGGCAGCGGCGCGAAGGCGGCGTAGCCCAGCGTGTCGGGCCAGAGAGAGAACTTCTGGTTGAGCTTCACCGTGAAGGTGCGGTCGCCGGTCACCTTCAGCCCGGACATGGTCTTCGCCTTGGGTTTGGCGCTCTCGTCCGTGGGGTGCACGTCGTCGTAGCCGTCGATGTACTCGAAGAAGTAGGAGCTGACCTGCTTGTTGGTGACCAGTGCGCCGTAGTTCCAGGCGTCGACGAAGGACTCGGCCCTGACCGGCGTTCCGTCGGAGAACTTCCAGCCCTTCTTCAGGGTGACGTCGAAGTTCTGCTGGTCCTTGGTCGTGATCGACTCGGCGACCGCGTTCTCCGCGTCGCCGGTCCCGGGGTTGTAGCGCTTGAGTCCCCGGAAGGTCATGTCCAGGACCTTGCCGCCCTGCACCTCGTTGGTGTTGGCGGGTTCCAGCGGGTTCTGCGGGTCGGTCCAGAAGGCCCGCACCACACCGTCCGCCGAACCGGAACCGCTCGCGGTACCTCCCGCGGCACACCCTGCGGAGGCCAGGGCGGCGGCGACCGTCGCACAGCCGAATGCCCACGTGACACGCGTGGTTCCGCGCATGAGGTGCCTCCTCGGTACCGTCCCAACGATGCCCTGGCGACCAGATAACACCCTTTTCGCATTTTCATAGCGATGCCCCGACGGGCCTCCGTGGATGGCACGCGGAGAAACCCCCGGATGCCGGAACGCCCCTCCTGCGCGGGCGAGAAGCAGCGGTAACGGCGGTACCGGCCGGCAACAGGAACGGCCCCTCTTCATCGGCCGGGAGGCTGATGAAGAGGGGCCGACGCGATCCGACCGGGTGGAGCTGTGCGCGGTCAGCGCTTGGCGCGGGACGCGGCCCGGCCGCGGGCCTTCTGGTCGAGGACGACCTTCCGGATGCGGACCGTCTCCGGCGTCGCCTCGATGCACTCGTCCTCGCGGCAGAACTCCAGGGCCTGCTCCAGCGACAGCTTCCGCGGCGGCACCAGGTTCTCGGTGGTGTCGGCGGCCGCAGCTCGCATGTTGGTCTGCTTCTTCTCCTTGGTGATGTTCACGTCCATGTCGTCGGAGCGCGAGTTCTCACCGACGAGCATGCCCTCGTAGACCTCCGTGCCCGGCTCGATGAAGATCGTGCCGCGCTCCTGGAGGTTCATCATCGCGAACGGGGTCGCCGAACCGGACCGGTCCGCGACCAGCGAGCCGCTGCGACGGGTGCGCAGGTCCCCGAACCACGGCTCGTGGCCCTCGAAGAGGCTGTGCGCGATGCCGGTGCCACGGGTCTCGGTCAGGAACTCCGTACGGAAGCCGATCAGCCCGCGCGCGGGCACGAGCCACTCCATCCGGATCCAGCCCGACCCGTGGTTGGTCATCGTTTCCATCCGCCCCTTGCGGGTCGCCATCAGCTGCGTGATGGAGCCCATGTGCTCCTCGGGGGCGTCGATGGTCATCCGCTCGACGGGCTCGTGCAGCTTGCCGTCGATCTCCCGCGTGACGACCTCCGGCTTGCCGACCGTCAGCTCGAAGCTCTCCCGGCGCATGGTCTCCACCAGGATGGCGAGCGCCAGTTCGCCACGGCCCTGCACCTCCCAGGTGTCGGGGCGCTCGGTCGGCAGGACGCGGAGGGAGACGTTGCCGACCAGCTCCTTCTCGAGCCGGTCCTTGACCATCCGGGCCGTCACCTTGTGGCCCTTGCCGCCCTTGCCGACCAGCGGCGAGGTGTTCGTGCCGATCGTCATCGAGATCGCGGGCTCGTCGACCGTGATGAGCGGCAGCGCGACCGCGTTCTCGGGGTCGGCGAGGGTCTCGCCGATCATGATGTCGGGGATGCCCGCGACCGCGCAGATGTCACCGGGTCCGGCGGCCTCCGCGGGCTTACGGGTCAGCGCGTCCGTCATCATCAGCTCGGTGACACGCACGTTCTGCACGGTGCCGTCGCGCTTCATCCAGGCGACCGTCTGGCCCTTCTTCAGCGTGCCGCCCTTCACCCGCAGCAGGGCGATGCGGCCGAGGAAGTTGTCCGCGTCGAGGTTGGTGACGTGGGCCTGGAGCGGCGCGTTCTCCTCGTAGACGGGAGCGGGCACCGTCTCGAGCAGGGTGGTGAAGAAGGGTTCGAGGCTGTCGCTGTCGGCCGGTACGCTGCCGTCCGCGGGCTGGGTCAGCGAGGCGACGCCGTCCCGTGCACACGCGTAGACGATCGGGAACTCGATCTGCTCCTCGTCCGCGTCCAGGTCCAGGAAGAGGTCGTAGGTGTCGTCGACGACCGCGGCGATGCGGGCGTCGGACCGGTCCGTCTTGTTGATGCAGAGGATGACCGGAAGCCGGGCGTCCAGTGCCTTGCGCAGCACGAACCGGGTCTGCGGCAGCGGGCCCTCGGAGGCGTCGACCAGCAGCACGACCGCGTCAACCATGGACAGGCCGCGCTCGACCTCACCACCGAAGTCGGCGTGGCCGGGGGTGTCGATGATGTTGATGGTGACGGATTCGTCACTGCCCTTGGGGTGGTACTTGACCGCGGTGTTCTTGGCGAGAATGGTGATGCCCTACTCGCGCTCCAGGTCGTTGGAGTCCATCATGCGGTCGTCGACCGACTCCAGCTGGTGCGCGGCGAACGCACCGGCCTGCTTGAGCATGGCGTCGACCAGGGTCGTCTTGCCGTGGTCGACGTGGGCGACGATGGCGACGTTGCGGATGTCATGGCGCGTGGGCATGCTAGCGGCGCTTCTCCCGAATCGTGGGTGGGGCGCGGTGCGTCGGTGCCGGTCACGCGCCCTGCCGGGGCTGATCTCGCCGCGGCCTCGTCAACCATGGTAAGGGCCGACCACCCTACGACCTATTTCCGCACTCGCGCACCCGACCGCGCAGTCTTCCGCCCGGCCACGCATCCTTCCACCCGCTCACCCAGCGTGCGAGTCCGGCTACCGTTCGTAGCCGATGTCCTGGTAGCGCGGCGTCTGGAAACCGAAGGCGCCCGCGTTGGCGATGCTGTCCTTCACCGCCACCAGCTGCGGCCGCTGGTAGAGCGGCACGGATCCGGCCGCCGCCCAGATACGGGCGTCCGCGCGCCTGATCAGATCGTTGCGCGCGCCGTCGTCCAGCTCGCTCGACGCCTGGTCGAAGAGCTGGTCGATCTGGTTGGTGCCGACCCGGGTGTAGTTCTGCTCCACCAGCAGCGACCCGTCTGCGGCCGCCTCAGGCTTGGCGAAGATCGGGCGGGCGTCGGTGGCGGGGTAGGCGGTGCCGGGCCACGAGTAGAGGGCCATGTCGTAGTCGCCGGAGGCGATGTGGTCCTCGAAGTAGCGGTGGTCGGCGACCTCCTTGATGTGGGTACGGACGCCGACGCGGTTCAGCGACTTCGCGATCCGCTTACCGGTGGCTCTGATCGATTCCGAGCCGGGGCCCGCCGGGAGGACGAAACGGAGCGTCAGCGGCTTGCCCTGCCGCATCCGTACGACCGTCGCCCCGCCGGAGAGCAGTCGCAGCTCGTCGGCGTGGGCACGGGCCCGCTCGGCCTTCCTGAGGTCGTCGCGGGCCTTGCTCAGCTTGCGCTCGGACTCGCTCTTCTCCGCCGTGCGCAGTTGCAGGTGCGCGGCCTGGGAGAGGAGCGCCGCGCGCTGTCCGGTGGTGTTCGGTGCGAGCAGCAGCGGCCGGTCGTTGAGGCGCGCGGCCTCGGCGGCGGTGTGCGGCCGGAGCGCTGCCCCGGCCCGGTCCTCGTGGTCGCCGTTCTTCGTCCCGCGACCCTCGCCGCCCTGGCCGCGCTTCTCGTCCTTCCCGTCCTTCCCGTCCTTCCTGTCGCCCTTGCGGTCCTCGGACTTCTTCGCGTCGGCGTTGCCGGAGTTCGGCCGCGTCGCGTCGTCCTTCCAGCCGGCCTCGGCGAGCAGCGACTGCGCGGTTTCCACATCCTGGTCGCCGAGCGCGTCGCTGTTGTCCGCGTACCCGTCCTGGTCGGCCATCCGCAGGTGGCTGCCGAGCGGCTTGACGGGCAGCCCGGTGCCGCGGAGCGCGTGCTTGGCCAGGGCCCGCCGGTCGATGGCCCGGGCGACGGCACGGCGTACGCGCTCATCGGCCAGAGGACCGGCGCCGCCGTTGAGGGCGAGCTGGGTGTAGGCGGGGTCGAACGCCTGCCGTACGGCGAAGTGACGCAGGCTCCGGTCCGCCTTCTTCGCCGGCTTCCGCGCGGCGCGCCCGGTGTCGCTCTTGGCGTTGCCCTTGTTGCCCTTGGCGTCCTCGCCACCCGGCCCGCCCCCCTCGCGGGCGGCGACGATGCGGCGGACAGCCGAGACGTCCACCTCGGCCAGGTCCAGCTTTCCCCGCCTCAGCGCCGCCTTCCGCTGGTCACCCGGCACGGCGCGCAGGGTGATCCGCTTGAGCTTGGCCCGATCGCCCCACCAGCGCTTGTTCCGTACGAGCCTGACCGACTCGTCGCCCTCGTGGATCCCCTTGACCCGGAAGGGCCCGGCGGAGCTGGGCAGTGAGGTACGGGCACCGTGGTTGAAGTCGCCCGCGCGGCCCATCACGGACTTCGGATAGAGCGGCGTGAAGAGCGCCTTCCAGTCCGCCAGCGGCTTGCGGAAGACGACCTTCACCTCGTGGGCGCCCGCCCCTCTGGTCACCTTCTTGATCCGGTCGTAGCCCGCGTTCCGCGCGGCCTCGTACGAGCGGTGCCTGCCGCTCAGCGCCTTCCACTGCGCCTTGAAGTCGGAGACCCCGATGGACCGCCCGCTGCTCCATTCCGCCTTGGGATTGAGCTTGTACACCACGGTCTGCCGGGGTTCCCGTCGGGTGATGTCGGCGGACTCCAGATAGTCGGGGTTGAGCTGCGGCCGGGCGGCGGAGTCGAGGGTGAAGAGGGCGGGCAGCGTGGCCCCCGCGACCCTGTCCGTGCCGGCGTCGGCGTCGGGCTGGAAGGCGTTGAGCGTCCGCGGCACCTCGTTGACGGCCCAGCGCAGGGTGCCGCCCGAGGCGATCTGGTCCCGTTCGAGGTGGGGCACGTCCCGGGAGGAGCCGGTGCCGCCCCCGTCCGCGGAAGGAGCGTCGTCGGTGGCGGTGCACCCGGCGAGTGGCAGCAGCGCACCGGCCAGGAGAAGTGCGAGGGAACGCCGGGCAGCGGCGTCGAGGGTGGGCACGGCTGGCATGGCTGGACCTCCGGGGCTGTCCGCGGACGAAGCGTGCTTACGCGCAGGCCCGCATGTACACGTTCGGCGGCATAGGCGTCTCATCACATCTATGGCCCCACTGAAGTGGAGGGCCCGCCCCGGATCGCGGAGGCACGGCCGGTCCGTGCGGCACGCCACCCGTGCGGAGCAGGGATGGCGATACCCTTGACTGAGTCAATGAAATGGGGGTGGCCCCGTGCCCGCTCAGCAGACTCAGCAGACTCGGACCGTTCAGGAGATCCGGGCGTTCAACCGCTTCTACACGAATCTCATCGGCGCGCTCGACTACAGCCGCCACCTGCACACCCCCTACACGCTCACCGAGGCGCGGGTGCTCTACGAACTGGTGCACGCACCGCGGACCGACGCCGCCGATCTGCGCTCCGCGCTGTCCATCGACGGCGGGCAGCTGAGCCGGATGCTCGCGCGCTTCGAGGAGCAGGGACTGGTCGGCCGCGGACCCTCGGCGCAGGACGCCCGGCGGCAGTGCGTAGAGCTGACCGCTCGCGGCCGGGAGGCGGCGGACCTGCTGGAGGAGCGCTCCACGGGAGCGGTCGAGTCGTTGCTGACCCGGATACCTCAGAAGGAGCTGGCCTCGCTGGAGCGGGCCCTGCGCACGGCCCGCACCGTCCTGGCGGACACCGGCCTCGAGGACGGCGCACCGGCCCGCGCCCAGCGGGTGCGGCTGCGGGCGCCCCGCCCCGGCGACCTTGGCTGGATGATCGAGCGCAACGGGTCGGTCTACGCCGCCGAGTTCGGCTGGGACGAGAGCTACGAGGCGCTCGTCGCCCGCATCGTCGCCGAGTTCGCGGCGGACCACGATCCGGCGCGTGAGGCGGCGTGGGTGGCCGAGCTCGACGGCAGCAGGGCGGGCAGCGTGATGTGCGTGAGCGACAGCGCCCCGGAAACGGCACGGCTGCGGCTGCTGCTCGTCGACCCGAGCGCGCGGGGCCATCGCATCGGCGACCGCCTCGTGCAGACCTGCGTCGACTTCGCCCGCGCCGCGGGTTACCGGGAATTGGTGCTGTGGACCAACGACGTACTGGCGGCCGCCCGCCGCATCTATCAGCGCGCCGGCTTCGAGCTGGTTGAGGAGGAGCGGCACCACGCCTTCGGTCACGACCTGGTCGGCCAGGACTGGCGGCTGATGCTCTGAGCACCGGGTGGGCCGCCGGGTCGCCCATCCGGGTGACCCGGCTTGGTGATCATGCCCCGCACGAGGTAAACCCGTGCAGCGCCCTTCACAAGGAGGAGCGTGACGCGCGACACTCGCCAACGCATATGGTCACGCGAGCCGGTCCTGGACACCATGCCAGCCGTCACCACCAACGGAGGTGGGCACGTCATGTCTCCTCAGACGTCACTGCACGACGAACTGACGGCCGCGCAGCGCTGCCTCGACGAACTCACCCACACCGTCAACCGGCTCGAGCAGCACGTCGGTGGCGGGGGGCTGGAGATCCGGCGGGTGCGCAGCGACGCGGAACACCTGCGGGAATCACTGGCACTGCTGCGTGCCGCCTCGCCGAGCGCCGGGGCACCGAGCTCCGCGCGTCCCGAGATGGTCACCATCCCGGACAAGCCCTACGACCACGGGCTGTGGTCGGACGTCGACGACGAGGGGGTGGGCGCGAAGGACCGGCACGCTCCGTGAGCGCCGCACGGCCGAGCCGAGTGAGTTCGGGACACCGCCCCACCTGACAAGTCGCCCCCCTACCGGAGAAAACCGTTGGCCACTGGCACCCAACCCCAACCGAATACGAGCAGTACGGGCAGCACCGGCCCGGATCCCGGCACGACCGGCACCGGCGGCGTAAGTACGGGCACCCGCGCCGCCATCGCCGAGCGGCACCTGCGCACCGACCGCTGGTGGCTCGCTCCCGCGGTCACCGCCCTCGGCCTGTTCCTCTTCGTCGTCTACTCGACGTGGCGGGCCTTCGCGAACGCCGACTACTACGAGGCGCCCTACGTCTCGCCCTTCTACTCCCCCTGCCTCGCCGACAACTGCGCGGAGATGCGGGGCGGCCCCAACTGGGCGCTGTTCGGCGAGTGGTGGGGTATCTCGCCCGCGCTGATCGTGCTGATCTTCCCGCTGGGCTTCCGTCTCACCTGCTACTACTACCGCAAGGCCTACTACCGCGGCTTCTGGGCCTCTCCCCCGGCCTGCGCGGTCGCCGAGCCCCACAAGAGCTACAGCGGTGAGACGCGCTTCCCCCTCATCCTGCAGAACATCCACCGGTACTTCTTCTACGCCGCCGTCCTGGTCGCGCTCATCCTCTCCTGGGACACCCTGCTCGGCTTCCGCAACGCCGACTACGAGTGGGGCCACATGGGCCTGGGCACCGTGGTCTTCCTCATCAACATCGCGCTGATCTGGGCGTACACCCTCTCCTGCCACTCGTGCCGGCACATCGTCGGCGGACGGCTCAAGCACTTCTCGAAGCATCCGGTGCGCTACCGCATGTGGGGCATGGTCGGAAAGCTCAACGGCCGTCACATGGAGCTCGCGTGGGCGTCGCTGATCAGCGTGGCAGCCGCCGACTTCTACGTGTATCTGCTGGCGATCGGTGCCTTCACCGATCCGCAGCTGTTCTGACCACGCTTCTTCGAGAGGGATGCACCACACATGACGCAAGTCGAACGCCAGCAGTGGGATGTCGTCATCGTCGGCGCGGGCGGCGCCGGGCTGCGGGCCGCGATCGAGGCACGTGAGCAGGGTCTGCGTACGGCGGTGATCTGCAAGTCCCTGTTCGGCAAGGCGCACACGGTGATGGCCGAGGGCGGCATCGCCGCCAGCATGGGCAACGCCAACCCGGGGGACAACTGGGAGGTTCACTTCCGCGACACGATGCGCGGCGGGAAGTTCCTCAACCAGTGGCGGATGGCGGAGCTGCACGCCAAGGAGGCTCCCGACCGGGTGTGGGAGCTGGAGACCTGGGGCGCGCTGTTCGACCGTACGGCGGACGGCCGGATCTCCCAGCGCAACTTCGGCGGCCACGAGTACCCGCGCCTCGCGCACGTCGGTGACCGCACCGGCCTGGAGCTGATCCGCACGCTCCAGCAGAAGACCGTGGCCCTCCAGCAGGAGGACTTCAAGGAGTTCGGTGACTACGAAGCCCGGCTGAAGATCTTCCAGGAGTGCACCGTCACCCGCATCCTCAAGTCGCCCGACGGCGCGGGGGAAGAGCGGGTCTCCGGGGTGTTCTGCTACGAGCGCGAGTCGGGCCGCTTCTTCGTGATGGAGGCGCCGGCGGTCGTCCTGGCCACCGGCGGCATCGGCAAGTCCTTCAAGGTGACCTCCAACTCCTGGGAGTACACCGGCGACGGGCACGCCCTGGCGCTGCTCGCGGGCGCTTCGCTGATCAACATGGAGTTCGTCCAGTTCCACCCCACCGGCATGGTCTGGCCGCCGTCGGTGAAGGGCATCCTGGTCACCGAGTCGGTGCGCGGCGACGGCGGGGTGCTGCGCAACTCCGAGGGCAAGCGCTTCATGTTCGACTACGTCCCGGACGTCTTCAAGGAGAAGTACGCCGAGACGGAGGCCGAGGCCGACGGCTGGTACGAGGACCCGGAGAACAACCGGCGCCCGCCCGAGCTGCTCCCCCGCGACGAGGTCGCCCGCGCCATCAACTCCGAGGTGAAGGCCGGCCGCGGCTCCCCGCACGGCGGGGTCTTCCTCGACGTCTCGACCCGGATGCCGGCAGAGGTGATCCGGCGCCGGCTGCCGTCCATGCACCACCAGTTCAAGGAGCTGGCGGACGTGGACATCACCGCCGAGGCCATGGAGGTCGGGCCGACCTGTCACTACGTGATGGGCGGCGTCGACGTCGAGCCGGACACGGCCGCGGCCGTCGGCGTCACGGGGCTGTACGCCGCGGGCGAGGTCGCCGGCGGCATGCACGGCTCCAACCGGCTGGGCGGCAACTCCCTCTCCGACCTGCTGGTCTTCGGCCGGCGCGCCGGACTGCACGCCGCCCGGTACGCGGCGGCACTGGCAGCGGTCGACAAGGGCACCATCAGCGAGGAACAGATCGACGAGGCCGCGGCGGAGGCGCTGCGCCCGTTCAGCGCGGAGGAGGTACCGGACGGCGGACCGGCCGAGAATCCGTACACCCTCCACCAGCACCTGCAGCAGTCCATGAACGACCTGGTCGGCATCATCCGCCGCGACGAGGAGATGACGCAGGCGCTGGAGCGGCTCTCGGAGCTGCGGGTGCGCTCGACGTACGCGGGGGTCGAAGGCCATCGGCAGTTCAACCCCGGCTGGCACCTGGCGATCGACCTGCGCAACATGCTGCTGGTCAGCGAGTGCGTGGCGCGTGCCGCGCTGACCCGTACGGAGTCGCGCGGCGGCCACACCCGCGACGACTACCCGGCGATGGACCGCCAGTGGCGGCGCTCGAATCTGGTCTGCACGCTGGCCGAGGAGCCCGTCTCGCTCGACGCGTCCGCCGAGCCCGGCCAGGCCGCCGAACGCGCCGACCGCGGCCGCATCGACCTGCACCGCCGCGACATGCCGGCGATCCGCCCGGATCTGCTGGAGCTCTTCGAGAAGGACGAGCTGATCAAGTACCTGACGGACGAGGAGCTGACCACCGAATGAGCGCGGAGACGCAAGCGGGCGGCGCGCCGGACGCGACGAGCGCGAGCGCGGGCACGAGCTATCAGGCGCACTTCCGGGTCTGGCGGGGCGACATCGACGGCGGCGGGCTGGAGGACTTCCACGTCGAGGTCCACGAGGGCGAGGTCGTCCTCGACATCATCCACCGGCTGCAGGCGACGCAGGCTCCGGACCTGGCGGTGCGCTGGAACTGCAAGGCGGGCAAGTGCGGTTCGTGCAGCGCGGAGATCAACGGGCGGCCCCGGCTGCTGTGCATGACGCGGATGTCCGTCTTCAGCCGTACGGACACGATCACGGTCACCCCGCTGCGGGCGTTCCCGGTGGTACGGGACCTGGTCACGAACGTGTCGTACAACTACACCAAGGCCCGTGAGGTGGCCTCCTTCGTGCCGCCGCCGGATCTGGGTCCGGGCGAGTACCGGATGCAGCAGGAGGACGTAGGGCGTTCGCAGGAGTTCCGCAAGTGCATCGAGTGCTTCCTGTGCCAGGACACCTGCCATGTGGTGCGGGACCACGAGGAGAACAAGCAGTCCTTCGCCGGTCCCCGCTTCCTGATGCGGGTCGCGG
>NZ_JBOHCV010000631.1:0-4295 GCF_050698815.1 Streptomyces sp. | reverse complement strand
ACGCCAGCCCGTCGGCGGCGCGGGTGTAGTGGCCCCCCGACTCCTCCACGTTCGCGAGCAGGGCGAGGGCGATGTCGCTGCGCGTACCGATGAGCGCGGCCTGCGTCAGGTAGGCCGGGTACGCCTGAGCGAGCGGCCTCGGCTCATAGTCCCTCAACTGCTGCTCGTCCAGGCCGAGTGCGGCGGCGAAGTCCAGGAGCAGACGCAGCGCCTCTCCCTCCCCGCCGGCCATCGCGAGGAACAGGTCGCCTGCGGGAGGGGACGGGAAGCGGGACGCGAGCAGGGCGAAACTGCGCCGGTCACTGCGCACGAGACGGTACAACTCGCCTGCCATCCAGCCGAGTTGCGCTCGGGGTACCTGGCCGGCATCGAGCAGGTCGAGGAACGGGTTGCCCGCCGGCTGCTGGGACATCCGCTGCTGCGCGGACTTGATGAGAGTGGTGACGTCGTCGTCCATCGGACTTCCTTCCTCGTAGGCCGGGTTCAGCACTCCGGCGTGCCCGCCGGGACGGTACGGCGCAGGTTCGGGCCGGTCGCCGGCCCCGGCTTCGGCTCAGCGACCCAGGGGCCGTCGACGGAGGGGTCGATGATGCCCTCCTCGAGCCACGCGTAGCGGTCCTCGAGCAGCCGTCGTGCCACTGCCCGGTCGTGGTCGTCGGTGTTGAGCGACATCCACGCGAAGAGGTCCTCGACCCGGCGCCTGGCCTGCGCGCAGAAGACGTCGGCGAGTTCGGTCGTCGCGTCGCCGTGGCCGGACCGGGCCACGGCGTACACGCAGCTCGCGCTCATCGCGTACAGCTCGGCGCCGATGTCGACGATCCGGCCCAGGTGGCGCTGCTCGTCCTCGAAGCCCGGGCGCTCCGCGGCCTCGCCGATCAGCCGGGCCAGCCTGCGGGCGGCATGGTCGACGAAGCGCAGGTGACCGGCGAGCGGATCCGCCCAGCCGGCACCGGCGGACACCGGATCACCGCTGTCCGCCACGGCCGTCAAGTGGCCCGCCGACGGCCGGCCCTCGATCACGGCCTGGGCGAGGAAGACCCGCAGCACCTCGCTGGAGCCGTCGAAGATCCGCCCGATGCGCAGGTCGCGCAGGAGTTGCTCGACCGGAACGCCGCGCTCTCCCCGCGCCACCGCCGACTCCGCGGTCTCATAGCCGCGGCCGCCGCGGAGCTGGACGAGCTCGTCCGCGACCAGCCATGCCTTCTCCGAGGCGAACAACTTCGCCAGTTCGGCGTCCAGTCGGGTGTCGCGTCCCAGGTCCGCGTGGTGTCCGGAGACTTCGACCACCGCCTCCAGCGCGAACGCGGTCGCCGCGATGAACGCCAGCTTTCCCGCGACCGCGTCGTGTTCGCCGATCGGCCGCCCCCACTGCACCCGGGCTCCGGCCCACTCGCGGGCGATCTTCAGACTCCACTTGGCCGCGGCGGCGCAGACGGCGGGCAGCGAGAGCCGCCCGGTGTCCTGCGCTGCGAGGGCGATCTCCAGACCCGCGCCCTCCTCCCCGATCCGGTGACGGGCGGGGATCACGACCCCGTCCAGCCGGATGACCCCGTTCTCCAGACCGCGCAGGCCGAGGAAGGAGCTGCGGTGTTCCACCGTCACGCCCGCGGCCCCGGCCTCGACCACGAACGCGGTCATCCCTCCTGAGCCGTTGTCCGAGGCGGGCACGAGAGCCATCACCACGAGCAGGTCGGCGATGACGCCGTTGGTCGCCCACAGCTTCACGCCGTCGAGCGTGTAGGTTCCCGCCGCCCGGTCGGGGACCGCGGTGGTACGCATCCGGTACGGGTCGTTGCCGATGTCGGCCTCGGTGAGGGTGAACGCGGAGATCTCCCGCACGCACCGCGGCAGGAACTCGCGTTTCTGCTCCGCCGTTCCGAACAGCGCGACCGGCTGTGGCAGACCGATGGCCTGGTGGGCCGCGAGCAGCTCACCGAGCGCGGAGTGGACGGTGCTGACGATCATCAGGGCCCGGTGGTAGCAGACACCGGACAGGCCGAGTCCGCCGTACTCCCGGGGGATCTTGACGCAGAACGCCCCGAGGTCCTTGAGACCCTCGATCACGTGGTCGGGGATCCGGTCCGCACGTTCGATCAGAGCGCCGTCGACCTCGTTCTCGCAGAATTCACGCAGCCGGGCGAGGAACTCCTCGGCCGCGTCGTCCAGCCGTCTCGGGTCGCCGGGCGGCAGCGCGAGGAGGTCGGTCCGGAGCCGTCCCCGGAACAGCTCCGCGCCGAAGCCGGGGAGCGCCGGGAGGTCTGACGCGCCCATCAGGCCGGTGCGGGCGTGGCCCGGATGATGGACAGCGGTCCGGCCGCGCTGAGCTTCACGGAGCGCACGGTGAAGCCCGTGTCCTCGAGCATCGCCCGGAACTCGCTCTCGGACCGCTCCCGCCCGCCAGCGATGACGAGCATGTTCAAGTCGGTGAAGAACGGGATCGGCTGGTCCGTGGCCGCCGTCTCGGGCAGTACCGAGCCGACGATCAGCAGGGTGGCGGAGTCGGGCATCTGTGCCCGGCAGGAGCGGAGCAGCGCCAGGGAGTCCTCGTCGTTCCAGTCCTGGAAGACGCTCTTGACGATGTAGAGGTCGCCGTCGGTGGGGATGTCCTGGAAGAAGTCGCCCGCCCGCGCCTCACAGCGGTCCGCGATACCCGCGTTCTCCAGGACGGCGGGTGCCTCGGCCACGCCGCTCGGACTGTCGAAGACGATCCCGCGCAGTCGGGGATGGCTGGTCAGGATCGCGGTCAGCAGGGTGCCGTCGCCGCCACCGAGGTCCACGACCGTGCCGGCGTCGGAGAAGTCGTACGCGGCTGTGAGCTGCGCGGCCGCGATCCTCGACTCCTCGCTCATCGCCACGTTGAACAGCGCACTGACGTCCTCGTGAGCGGCGATGTGGTGGTAGAAGTCCTTGCCGTATACGTGGTCGAAGGCGCGCTCACCTGTTGTGACGGCGTGCTCGAGGCCCTGCCACGCGCTGAAGAAGATGGGGTGGCAGAACATCCGTGAGAAGGCGCGCAGCGAGTCGGGAGAGTCGGAGCGCAGCTGGGCTCCCACGTCGGTCAGCGCGAAGTGGCCGGGCTCGGGCTCCGTGGTGATCCCGACCGCCCCCAGCATGCGCAGCAGGCGCCGCAGTGACGGTTCGTGAGTCCCGCTCTCGGCCGCCAGTTCCTCGCTGCCACGCACCCCGTCCTTGATCAGATCGGCGATCCCCAGTTCGGCTACCACGCCTATGGCGTGAGCGGTCATGTATCCGCCGATCCGCTCGATCAGCGCTGCCCGCAGGCGCATCTTCTCGGCCAGGTCCGTCGCGACTTCGCTGGTCATCAGGAGTGCTCCTCTGTAGTCGGTCGTCAAGTGGGCTGGCTTGCCCGATCGGTTCGGGATCAGGGCTGTGCGGTGTCAGCGGAGAGCCGGTGCCGGACCCAGACGTTGGGTTCGACGTAGACGGCGTAGTCGCGTTCGACGCTCACCACGACCGGAGCCAGGGCGCCGGGGACCTCCACGGTCCCGCTGACGTCGAACGGGAGGCCGGTCCACCCGCGCCACTGGGCCAGGCTGCCGGAGATCGTCATCGATGCCGGGCAGACCTTCAGCAACTGGCCGCCCGCTCGCACGTGTACGCGCAGCCAGGGGTCATGAGGCAGTCCGTCCGGACGCGTGAGCGCGACGTAGTCGTCCATCGGCAGCTGCGGCTGGTCGTGCTTGAGGCTCGGCCGTACCGGGACCACGATGTCGCGGAACCCCGAGCGCCGGCCGTGGTCGGCGAGCGCCCGGAGGGTTCGTCCGGACAGGTTCTGCGACCGCCTGCCCGGGATCACGGCGATCTCCAGCGCGCACAGGGTGCTGAGTTCGCCGCCGGCGTAGGTGTCGGTCATGCACCGGCGCAGGGCCTCGTCCCAGCCGGTGTCGGGCAGGCCGCCCGGATCGCCGTCCCAGGCGAAGGGCACGCTGGCGGCCCGGGCGACGACTTCGTTCCCTCCCGTCCCGTCGCCGAGCACCACGAGCTGGTGCTGAGCGTGCCGCTCGAACGCCCAGTCGACCAGGACCGGGTCCGGACGGATGTACGCCGGCCAGGACGACTCCATCGAGAGCATCGCCGGCTCCAGGTCGGGCCGATCGGCGAGGCTGGTGACGTGCAGTCCGGTGGGGGTGGTGGCGGCGGAGGTGGTGGCGGTGCCGGTGTCGGACATGGCAACTCTCCAATGCTGACGCCGTGTTGTAACGAGCAGCGTGCGACGCGCGGCGTACGGCGTCGTCGGCGTCACTCGGCCAGTCGGCGGGCGGGCAGCGGTCCGG
>NZ_JBOHCV010000630.1:0-9209 GCF_050698815.1 Streptomyces sp. | reverse complement strand
CCGCCGCGTCGCCGACGGATTCGTGGAGCGCGGCGACGGTGGTGACCCGCTCGCGCAGCACGCAGACCTCGCCGGCCATGAACATGCCCTCGTCGGCCTGGCGTTGCTCGTCGACGGGCCGCAGCTCCGCGCCGACCCGCTCGATGCCTTTGCTGGCCACCCGCAGCCTGCCGACGTTGAACTTCTCCAACCGCTCCCAGATTTCACGGTCGGGCACGCCCGCTCCGCCCAGCTCCTCCTTGAGGGCGGCGAAGTCCGTGGTGAAGGCGGAATGCGCGCAGCGCGTCGCGTGGCCGGGCGCGGTCTCCAGCAGGTCGGTACGGTCGGCGGCGAGAACACTCTGCTGGAAGAGCGGGCGGATGGCCCCGGCCGTGACCGCTTCCTCGGTGAACAGGTAGGCGGTGCCCATCAGTACGCCGGACGCGATCCCCGCGCGGGTCAGTGGAGCGGCCAGCGCGGCCACCATGGCCGCCGACCGTTCGTCGTGCACCCCGCCCGCGAAGAGGACCGTCAGGCCGGCGGCCGCGGCCGGGCCTTCCTCGGCGGCGAACTCCAGCAGGATGCCGGCCTGCGCCTCCCAGAGCGGGAAGCTGTTGCGCGGGCCGACGTGCCCGCCGCACTCGGCTCCCTCGAAGATGAACTTCCGCGTGCCGGCCGCGAGGAACTGCCGCAGCAGCCCCGGCGAGGGGACGTGCAGGAAGGTGGAGATGCCCTCGGCCTCCAGCGCGGCGGCCTGGGCCGGCCTGCCTCCGGCGATGATCGCGTGGGTGGGCCGCAGCTCCCGTACGACCTCCAGCTGAGCGGCCCTGATCTCCTCGTCGGCGAACCCGAGCACGCCGACTCCCCAGGGCGCGTCGCCGAGGGCTTCCTTGGTGCGCTCCAGCATCGTCCTGGTCTGCTCGGCACCGGCCAGCGCCAGCGCCAGGAAGGGCAGCGCGCCCTGCGCCGCGACGGCCGCCGCGAACTCCGGCTGGTCGCTGACCCGGGTCATCGGTCCCTGGGCGACGGGCAGTTCGGTGCCCAGCGCGAGAGCACCCGGTGCGCCCCTGCCCAGTGCCGTGGCGGGCTCGTCGTCCTCGATGGCGGCGACCAGGGCCGCCGTGACGCCCCGTACGACCTCGCCCGGCGAGGGCCACCGGCGGGCGAAGGACGCGGCGAGGAAGGCGTCCTGGCCGACCGGGAGGAACTGGGAGCGCAGGTCGTCACCGCCCACCCGGGCCGCGAACTCGTCCGGGTCGGCGGGCAGTTCCGGTGCCCCGGGACCGCGCCGGCGCAGCACGCGCGTTCCGTGGTGCAGGACCGTCTCGGAACCGTCCAGCCCGGCCAGCGCCTCGGCGACCTCCATCGGCAGGCCGGCGTCGTCGAGCAGCGCGAGCTGGGTGTCGAGCACGACGCCGGCCGCGCCTCCCGCGACGGCGGCGGCGGCGGTGTGCGGTCCGATGCCGCCGCAGGCCCAGACCGGCAGCGCGCTCTCGTGGTCCGCGAGTACCTGCTGGAGGAGGACGAAGGTGCTCAACTCGCCGACGCGGCCGCCGCTTTCGGTGCCGCGGACGATCAGGCCGTGCGCGCCGTCCGACGCGGCGCGGAGTGCCTCGGCGCGGTCGGTGACCTCGACCAGGACGCGGCGGCCCGGGAATTCGCCCGGCGACCTCGCCGGGTCGGCCAGCAGCACCGTGTCAACCAGACCGGGCAGCTCGGCGTCTGTGACGAAGCTGCCGGGCCGGATCCGCACCCCGAACGGCCTGGTCGACCAACGGCGGGTCCGGTCCAGGTGTTCGACTGCCGCACGCGGGTCACCGGCAGGCAGTTCGAGCACGCCCAGCGCGCCTGCCCCCGACGCCGCGACGGTGAGCCGCGGCGACGGCCGGTGCACCGGGTTGACCGCGATGACCAGACTCGACCGTGCGGACACGTCGGAAGCGCGCGTATCCACCATCCTCATGAACTCTCCCGACTGCACGATCCCTTGGTCTGCTGACGATGCGTAGTAGACGGGACGGTTTTCCGCACGGTCAACCGGCCACTTTGCGCCTGTCGGTGACTCTCCGTCACCCTGGAGCGGCGCCTGAACCTCCGGGTATTTCGCCCGTCGTGGCACAGCAAACCGGGCCTTCCCGCGCCCGCAATCCATCCACGGCACAACAGACATGATGTTGTCATGTTCACGTAACTGTCCGCATGCGTGCCCACCGCCGGCTGTGCGGCAGATCACAGCACCTGCGGGGTTCTTCGGAGCCGAGCGTCGTGGCTCGCTCACACGACGCGCAGCCGCGCCGTCGGCCGGCCGATCAGCCGGCCGCGTCAGCCCCAGCGGTCCTGACCGATGGGGCTGTACAGCCGGGTACGCGGATCAGAACGAAAGTCGATCATGGTGGCTCCTCGGCGGGGAATCTTTCCCTGGCGTGTCTACGCACGGTGAACGTACGATCGTTACCGATGAGTCACAAGACCTTCGCACACAATGGCAGGTACCTGCCACCGTTTTAGGCGTCGGATTGGTGTTGCGTTGCGTTTTCCGGGCCGGAAGATACCGCAAGGTGCGTTTTCTGCCGTCGAACGGCGTGTACGCCCCGGTCGCCCCTCCGGGTGACCCGCCGGTACGCACCGGCGTGGCAGCCGGGGAGTGACGCGCACCGTCATCAGGCTGTGCAGACATGGATCAGGGAGCACGGGCGCCGTCGGGCGCCGGCCGGCGGATGAATCTCGGCAAGGCGATGCTCCGTTACCTGACCACCACCGATCACAAGGTGATCGGGAACATGTACCTGGTCACCTCGTTCGGCTTCTTCCTGGCGGCCGGCGCGATGGCGATGGTGATGCGGGCCGAACTCGCACGCCCCGGCCTGCAGGTGGTCTCGGCCCAGCAGTACAACGAACTCTTCACCACACACGGCACGATCATGATGCTGCTGTTCGCGACACCGACGTTCACCGGCTTCGCCAACGCCGTCATGCCGCTGCAGATCGGCGCGCCGGACGTCGCCTTCCCCCGGCTGAACGCCTTCACCTACTGGGTGTTCCTCTTCGGCGGGCTGATGGTGCTGGGCGGCTTCCTGACTCCCGGCGGTGCCGCCTCCTTCGGCTGGTTCGCCTACGCACCGCTGAACAGCGCGACGTTCACACCCGGTTCGGGCGCTGACCTGTGGACGATGGGCCTCGTCGTCGCCGGTCTGAGCACCATCCTGGGCTCGGTCAACTTCATCACCACCATCATCTGTCTGCGCGCGCCGGGCATGACCGTCTTCCGCATGCCGCTGTTCACCTGGAACGTGCTGTTCACCTCGATCCTGGCGCTGCTCGCCTTCCCGGTGCTGACCGCGGCGCTGTTCGCCCTGGAGGCGGACCGGAAGTTCGGCGCGCACATCTTCGACGCCGCCAACGGCGGGGCGCTGCTGTGGCAGCACCTGTTCTGGTTCTTCGGCCACCCCGAGGTCTACATCGTGGCGCTGCCGTTCTTCGGCGTCGTCACCGAGATCCTCCCCGTCTTCAGCCGCAAGCCCATCTTCGGCTACGTCGGGCTGATCGGTGCGACGGTCGCCATCACCGGCCTCTCGGCGACGGTCTGGGCACACCACATGTTCGCCACGGGCGCGGTCCTGCTGCCCTTCTTCTCTCTGCTGTCGTTCCTCATCGCGGTGCCGACAGGGGTGAAGTTCTTCAACTGGATCGGCACGATGTGGCGGGGGTCGCTGTCCTTCGAGACGCCCATGCTGTGGTCCGTCGGCTTCCTGGTGACGTTTCTGCTGGGCGGCATGACCGGGGTGCTCATCGCCTCGCCCCCGCTGGACTTCCACCTCACCGACAGCTACTTCATCGTCGCTCACCTGCACTACGTCCTCTTCGGCACCATCGTCTTCGCGACCTTCGCCGGCTTCTACTTCTGGTGGCCGAAGATGACGGGGAAGATGCTCGACGAACGGCTCGGAAAGATCCATTTCTGGACGCTGTTCCTGGGCTTCCAGGGCACCTTCCTCGTCCAGCACTGGCTCGGTGAGGAGGGCATGCCGCGCCGGTACGCGGACTATCTGGCCGCCGACGGCTTCACCCTCCTCAATACCGTCTCGACCATCAGCGCCTTCCTGCTCGGCACCTCCACGCTGCCGTTCCTCTACAACGTCTGGAAGACGGCGAAGTACGGCGAGTACGTCACCGAGGACGACCCGTGGGGGTGGGGCCGGTCGCTGGAGTGGGCCACCTCGTGCCCGCCGCCCCGGCACAACTTCGACGCGCTGCCCCGCATCCGGTCCGAGTCGCCGGCCTTCGACCTGCACCATCCGCAGATCGCCTCCGGTGTCCTGCCCGCCCCGCTCCCGGAGGAGACGGCAGCACGGGAAGAACTCCAGCGGTGAAGGCCGAAGCCCTTCTCTTCGCCGCGATGGCCGCCTTCTTCGCGGTCGTCACCACCGGCTACGCCGCCTTCCACCCGGAGCCGGCGGGCACGACCGCGCTGCTGGTGTCCTTCGTGATGTCCGCCCTGATCTCCTTGTTCCTGTGGACGCGCTACGTGCGGCACGGCCGGCGCCCGCAGGACCGCGGGAACGCCCCGGTGCGCGAGGGAGCCGGACCGCTGGCGTTCTTCTCCCCGCGCAGCTACTACCCCGCCGTCGCCGCCGCGGGTACCGCGCTGGCCGGACTCGGCGTGGTCTACGGACTCTGGCTCTTCCTCATCGGCGTCGGAGTCCTCGCCCCCGGCATCCTCGGTTTCGTCTTCCAGCACAACGACCGCTGACCGCGCCGCACCCGGCCGGAGAGGAAGAGAGACGGATGCCGTTCCCGCGCAGACCCCCACGCACGGAAGCACCGTCGAGGGGCGTCGCCCGGCGCGCCGCCGAGCGGGGCTTTACGTCCCTGGACGACCGGCTGCCCGCAGCGGAAGGGGGCGCGCTGCTGCGCAAGGCCTTCCCCGACCACTGGTCGTTCCTCCTCGGTGAACTGGCCCTGTACAGCCTCATCCTGCTCCTGCTGACCGGCACCTTCCTCACCTTCTTCTTCCACCCCGGCGAGGCGGAGATCCCCTATCAGGGCTCCTACGAACCGCTGCGCGGGGTGCTGGTCTCCGAGGCGTACGCCTCCACACTGGACATCAGCTTCGACGTCCGCGGCGGACTGCTGATCCGTCAGATCCACCACTGGGCGGCCCTGGTGTTCGTCGCCGCCATCGGTGTGCACATGCTGCGGGTGTTCTTCACCGGCGCCTTCCGCAAGCCCCGTGAAGTCAACTGGGTCATCGGGGTCACGCTGTTCGTCCTGTCCGTCGCCGAGGGCTTCTGCGGGTACTCGCTCCCCGACGACCTGCTGTCCGGCACCGGGCTGCGGGTCGTACAGAGCCTGCTGCTCTCGATCCCCGTCGTGGGCACCTACCTGAGCTTCTTCCTCTTCGGCGGCGAGTATCCCGGGGACGAGATCATCCCCAGGCTCTACGCGGCCCACATCCTGCTCATCCCCGGAATCCTGGTCGCCCTGATCGTGGTCCACCTGATCCTGGTCGTGTATCTCAAGCACACGCACTGGGGCGGGCCCGGCCGGTCGAACACGAATGCAGTGGGCCAGCCGATGGTCCCCCAGTTCGCCGCCAAGTCCACCGGCCTGGCCCTGATGCTGACCGGACTCCTCACGGTGCTGGGCGGGGTGGCGCAGATCAACCCGGTCTGGGCCTACGGCCCGTACCGCACCGACCAGGTCAGCACCGGATCCCAGCCGGACTGGTACGTGGGCTTCCTCGAGGGATCACTCCGGCTGATGCCGCCCTTCGAGACCACCGTCCTCGGTCACACCCTGATGTGGAACGTCCTGGTCCCCACCGCGATCCTCCCCGCCCTGCTCTTCCTCGGGCTCTATCTCTATCCCTTCCTGGAGCAATGGGTGACCGGCGACCATGCCGAGCACCACTTGTGCGACCGGCCGCGCGACCGGCCCACCCGCACCGCACTGGGCGTCGGCGGCATCACCTTCTACGGCGTACTCCTGCTCGCCGGCGGCAACGATGTGATCGCCTACGTACTGGACGTCTCGCTCAACGGCCTGACCTGGTTCTTCCGCATCGCCATGGTGCTGGGGCCGGTCGCCGCCTTCATGGTCGCCAAACGCCTCTGCCTCGCCCTTGCCGCGCACGACCGCGAACGCCTCCACGAGGGCGAGGAGACGGGAGAAGTACGGCAGAGCGTCGAAGGCGGCCTGGAGGAGGGCCGCCGGCCCCTTTCGCCGCGGGAGCGCTACACCCTGCTCATGAAGCAGACCCCCCGGCCACTGCCCCCGCCGCGCGGCGAACGAGGCCGGCCGCCCCGCGGGCACCGGCTGCGGGGCGCTCTGAGCCGCTGGTACTACGGGGACCGGGACGGATGAGCCCCCAGGGAGGGAGCAGTCACACCATCCCTTCGCGGGCTGCCGGCGAGAGCGGGCCGGAACCGTCCGGGTCCTGTCGTCCGAAGACGTGCAGGGTGAAATCGGGATCGCGGCAGTCCGTCAGCAGCGTGAGGCCGGGCGTCGCGCTGAGCACCGGAGCGAGTTCGCGGCCGGTGCGGCGGTGTTCGGGCACGGGGTGATTCCAGTGCACGGTGAGCAGGGTTCCGCCCGGTTCCAGAGCCTGGACCGTGCGGCCGAGCACGTCCCGCAGTGTCGGGTCGTCGAAGTAGTAGAGGAGTTCGGAGAGCACGATCAGCTCGAAGGAGCCGGCGGGCCATTCCTCCGGGATCGCGAGCTGCTCCACCCGCACACCCGGCAGCTCGCGGGTACGGGCGGCGGCGAGACCGGCCGCCGCCGCCACCCTGTCGGTGGCGAGGAGACTGTCGCACCGCTCGGCGAGGCGGGCGGTGAGAACCCCGACGGAGCAACCGGGTTCGAACGCGCTCCGGTAGCGGCGCTGCGGAAGCGCCGCGAGGGTGTGGGCGTACTTGCGCTGCTCGTACCACCGGTCCGACAGCTGCCATGGATCGGCCGAGCCGCTGTAGAGCTGCTCGAAGTAGGTGCTGGGCGTGTTCACCGGAGGACCGGCCCGGAGAACTCGGGGTCCGGCACGGATCCGGCGGGGACTGTCGCAGCAGCGGTCACGGTGGCTCCTCATCCGTCGCTTCGCAGATCGGTCCCGTCTGCGTGCCCGGCAGGCGGGGCTGCGAACGAGCCAACCGGGTGGCGGCGGGGGCGGGTGAACCGCAACGCACGCACAAGGGGTGCCCGTTGTGAGCGGACACCCCTCGCGGTGCGGTTCGTCTTCGCCGACTGTCCGGCCCGGCCGCCGGGCGGTGCGAGCGCGGCGGCAGGCGCGCGGATCAGTGGCGGCCGTGCGCGGAATCCGAGACTCCGCCGAAGAGCCGGGCGACGAGACGGAAGGGCAGGGTGATGACGGTGGCGATGGCACCGGCGATCGTTCGCAGGATATCCGCGATTGCCTTGAACATGAGCGGCCTCCAATGGTGGTCATCCGGCCCCGCGGGCCAGGTGCTGCCCAGCCGCGAGTGCGACTGCACCGTGCCTGGTGCCCCTCGACCGGGTGAAGAAACACGCACGGAGCAATGCGCCGTGCGCAGAAGGCGACTTGCCCCGCCACACCCACCCCGGCAGGAACGGCCGTTCCACGGCTTGCCCTGCGATCACCCCCGCGGCGTAGGGTTGCGGCTCGGCGCTCGATGTCGGCCCCGCGTGGCTCAGGACCTTGGCGCAGTCGTTGAGATGAGGGGAGCCGGTGGAGAAAGACCGCAGGGCCCGGTTGTGGAATCAGATCGTCGAACAGGCACAGGGCGAGGCGGTCACGGTCGGCCATGTCTGCGCCGCCACCGTTTCCGCTGCCGGGGTGGACGCGGCCGCCGTCACTTTCGTGCTGGACACCGGCCTGCGCGAGACGGTCCATGCCAGCTCTCAGCTCGCCTCGGAGATGGCTGAGCTGACCGTGACGCTCGGTGAGGGCCCAGGTTCGGATACCTTCCTCGACAGCCCCACCCTGGTGTCGGACCTGGCCGCGCAAGAGTGCCAGGCGCGTTGGCCCGTCTACGCGCCGGCAGCGGTGGCAGCCGGCGTCCGCGCGTTGTTCGCCTTGCCGCTGCGGGTCGGCGGAACGGGTCTGGGAATCATGTATCTCTACCGCGCCGAGCCCGGCAACGTCGACCGGGACCAGCTGGCCGACGCGCTGGTGCTGGCGGACACCGTGCTGGCGTTGCTGCTCGACACGGGACAGGAGGCCGAGCCGACGCTGGACGGCCGGTGGTCCGAGCAGGCCGGCCCGCAGCATCCCGAGCTTCACCAGGCCACGGGCATGGTTACGGTGCAGTTGGGAGTGACCACCGCGGTGGCGCTGGTGCGATTGCGGGCTTATGCGTTCGCGCAGGACCGGCGGCTGAGCGAGGTCGCCAAGGACGTGGTGGCACGGCGACTGCGATTCGGCGGAAGTGAGCCGTAACGCTGGAAGCGCTGATCCTTTCTCTCCTCACCGGGCCCAGGAGGCGGCTCTCACTTCGTGCAAGACTGCGGAAATACTGAAAGACCGGTGAGTGATATGACACAGGTTCGGCTGACCGAAGTGTTCGTGGAGATGGCGGATACCCTCGTCGCCGACTTCGATGTTATCGACTTTCTCCACAGCCTGACCGAACGGTGCGTGGAACTGCTGGGCGTCAGCGCCGTCGGGCTCATGCTGACCGACGAGCGGGACAGGTTGCAGGTGATCGCCGCCTCCACGGAGCGGACCCGCCTGCTGGAGCTGTTCCAGCTGCAGAACGAAGAGGGCCCGTGCATCGACTGTTTCCGCAGCGGTCAAGCCCTGTCGGTGGCCGACCTGTCCGAGGCGGGCAAGTGGCCGCGCTTCACCGCCGCCGCCGGGGAGGTCGGCTTCACGTCCGTACACGCGTTGCCCATGCGTCTGCGCACCGAGGTCATCGGGGCGCTGAACCTTTTCCACACCGAACCGGGCGCCCTGGACCAGGAGCGGCAGCGGATCGGCCAGGCCCTCGCCGATGTAGCCACCATCGGACTGCTGCAGCAGCGGGCGATCCAGCATCGGGACAGCGTCACCGAACAGCTGCAGACCGCGCTGAACAGCCGCGTTCTGATCGAGCAGGCCAAGGGGGCGCTGGCCGAACGCCTGGGCCTGGAGGTGACCGAAGCCTTCGCGCTGCTGCGCAGCGAGGCTCGCTCACGGAACCAGCGCCTGTCCGACTTCGCCAAGGCGGTGCTGGAGGGCTCCGAGCGGATAGCGGTGAAGCACGGCGTGGAACCCGGCG
>NZ_JBOHCV010000629.1:0-2908 GCF_050698815.1 Streptomyces sp. | reverse complement strand
GTCCTGAGGCTCTCGAAGGATGGGACGGCGTCGGCATGAGACCAGAAGGGAGCTGAACATGCCCGCCTTCCTCCTTCACGGCGTCCCAGACCTTTTTCCGTTCGTGCTGAGGTTCTCGAAGCATGGGACGGCGTCCCCGTTAGGCTAGAACGGAGCTGAACATGCCCGCATTCTTGCTCCACGGAGTACCCGACACCCACCACCTCTGGGACGGCGTCCGGCAACACCTCTCGCGCACCGACATCATCGCGCCCGACATGCCCGGCTTCGGCCGCGACGTCCCCGCCGGTTTCGGCTCGACGAAGGAAGAGTACCTCGATTGGCTGATCGGCGAGGTCGAGAACGTCGGCGAGCCGGTCGATATCGTGGGCCACGACTGGGGCGCAATGCTCGTCGAGCGCTTTGTCTGCCTGCGGCCGGACCTCGTGCGCACCTGGGCCGCCGGCGCCGGCGCCATCGACGAGGCCTACGTCTGGCACCCGATCGCGCAGATGTGGCAGACCCCCGGCGCCGGAGAGAACGTCATGCAGGGCATGACACCCGAGACGATCGTGCCCGCCTTCGTCAACGACGGCATGCCCGAGCCCGTCGCCAAGGAGTTCGCAGCCCGCATCGACGACCGCATGAAGGCCGCCGTCCTCCCGCTCTACCGCTCAGCGGTGAATTACATGAAGGAATGGGCGCCCGACCTCGACCGCGTCAAGACGCCCGGGATGGTTATCTGCGGGGAGAAGGACCAATATATGGCGCTGGACATCCACCGCCGCATGGCGGAGCGCACGGGCGCCAAGCTGGTCACTCTCCCCGGCGGCCACTGGTGGCCGGCGCAGTTCCCGAAGGAGACCGCGCAGGCCCTTGAGTCCTTCTGGGCAAACGCGTAGGGCATCGTCATCCTGAGCGACGACCACGCTCTTGTCCGAACCACGCCGCGCCGCGAAGGGATCTGGGGCGGGGCAAACATCCCTAGTCACGGAGCGGTGCCACGTTTTCAGCAGAGCCTACGCGGTCGGCACTCGCTCCCGCACCCAGCCCGCAATCAGGTCCGCCACTCCCTCCCTCGCCTCCAACGGCGCCGTCAAGTAGTGGTCGCCCTGGATCATTTCCAGCCCCTTGTCAGTGGACGCCAGCGCCTCGTATATGCGCGGTGCATCTGACGGAAATATCCCCGTATCTCCTGTGCTCTGTATTACGAGAGCGGGAGCCGTGATCCTGCGTAGGTGAGGCTCTCCCCGGCAGTGTGACGTCCTCAGGCTCCACATCGAGAGCCACGTGCGCAGCGTGTTCGACGACCCGATCCCGTAAGGCCCGTAGTTCGCGGTTCTAGGATCCCCCAGGTAGCACTGGTTTGGCGGCCGCTCCGACGGATCGAGAAGGGGGTCCACCATGCGCAGGTCGGCCCAGACGCGATGCAGGTTGAAGTTGCGGTCATGCGCGCCCGACGCGCGCAGCCGCTCCAGCTCCGACAGCGCCCAGTCCGTGATGCGGTCGTTGCGTGCCTCCTGTGCCTGCCGGTAGTGGTCGACGAACGCCGCGTCGAACGGCGGACCGTTCTCCGGGTTGTACATGTCGAGCGATGGCTCAACGGATAGCGGGTCGTTCTCGTCCGTCACGGATGCGTCCATCCACGCGGTAAGCACCTCCGGGCGTCCCAGGTGCGCCTGCAGCGAGACGTAGAGGTCCGCGGCCGGGAGGTCGAGGAAAGCGGGAGGCAGCGTCCCTCCCGCGACCGGCTCGATGTTCGGCTCCGTCGCCTGGGACTGGTACGCCCCCATCAGAGACCCGCCGCCGGAGTTGCCCAGCAGCACGACCGTCTCCACGCCCGCCTCCTCGCGCAGCCAGCGGACGCCGGCGCCGATGTCGATCAACGCGTGCTCGAGGATGAACCACGCCTCCGCGCCGCGGAAGCGCGTGTTCCAGCCGAGGAAACCGAACCCTCGCTGCGCCATGTACGGCGCAAGATAGTGCTCGGAGAAGTCCACGTTGTAGTGAGTGGCGATGAACGCGGTCTTGGGCTTACGCCCTTCCGGGGTCCAGTACAGGCCCTGGCAGGGGTGATACCCCACGGGATTCTCCCGCCCGGTCGCCGAGGTCAGGGTGATGAATTCGCGGATGATGCTAACCACTAAGACACGAAGACACTAAGGATTTGGGACAAATATATATCTCTTCGTGTCGTTGTGCCTTGGTGGTGAACAATATCGGCCCTGAAGACCGGCGCGGACTGCTCCTCCTGGGTGCGCGACGTGGGCTTCCGCGAAGCTTAGGTCGCGCATCTGGCCGGGCCCGACTCGTTGGCGGTGGGGGCAAAGTAGCTGGTCTGTCTCCTATCCTTGCGACTGCCGTGGGCTTGGCGGGGTACAATTGGCGGTACCATGGAGCCGCGCATCCAGTACGTGCCGGCGAGCGATCGGGTGCGCTCGCTGGCGCGGACGTCGCCGGGGGTACGGGTCGAGGACCGCGGCGAGCAGTCGCTGAAGGGCGTGGGGGAACCGGTGCGGGTGTGGGGCGGTGCGAGACGGGGAGGCGTGATGGAGGGTTGGCGGCTGATGCTGTCGGCTGCGGCGGAGGATCGGTTGCAAGTTGGGTAATCTACCGTCGGGGATCGTCACCTTCCTCTTCACGGACGTTGAGATTCGATTTCGACCAATGAGCCGTCAGCGTCCTGTGCCAGCGGGAACGGACGGCCCAACACGCCGTCGTAGTGCAGCGTTGGCTCCACGCCTTTAGGCCCGTCCAGCGTAATCTTGTCCACGAAATACGTTAGGAGCTTGTTCCAGTCCGCGTCGGTTTTGGGTTCGGTAAACGCCTGTGACGGCAACTGGATCGCTACCCGCCTGCCGCGCTGGTACAGCGCTTCCTTGACGTGTTCCGGTGCGTCCAGCCCGTCCAGATCGCCGGGCGCGTATTC
>NZ_JBOHCV010000628.1:0-10063 GCF_050698815.1 Streptomyces sp. | reverse complement strand
GACGTCGACCCCAGCGAGGCGTTCGCCCAGCTGGACGCCGCACACCGCAAGCTCGCTCCAGCCGTCGACGCCGACGGCCGCCTCGCGGGCATCCTGACCCGGAAGGGCGCGCTGCGCGCCACGCTCTACACCCCGGCCACCGACGGGGCCGGACGCCTCCGCGTCGCCGCCGCAGTCGGCATCAACGGCAACGTGGCAGGCAAGGCGCGTGCGCTGCTGGACGCAGGGGTCGACACCCTCGTCGTGGACACTGCGCACGGCCACCAGGAGAGCATGATCGACGCCGTGCGGGCGGTGCGTGCGCTCGACCCCCGGGTGCCCGTCGTCGCAGGGAACGTCGTCGCCGACGACGGCGTCCGCGACCTGATCGAGGCCGGTGCCGACATCGTCAAGGTCGGCGTCGGACCGGGCGCCATGTGCACCACGCGGATGATGACGGGCGTCGGCCGCCCCCAGTTCTCCGCCGTCATGGAGTGCGCGGCCGAGGCACACAAGTACGGCAAGCACGTGTGGGCCGACGGCGGGGTGCGGCATCCGCGCGACGTCGCCATGGCGCTGGCCGCCGGCGCGTCCAACGTCATGATCGGGTCCTGGTTCGCCGGTACGTACGAGTCGCCGGGCGACCTTCAGCAGACCGCCGACGGGCGTACGTACAAGGAGTCCTACGGCATGGCCTCGGCCCGTGCCGTGCGCAACCGCACCAGCGAGGAATCGGCCTACGACCGTGCTCGCAAGACCCTGTTCGAGGAGGGCATCTCCACCTCGCGGATGTTCATCGACCCGGTACGTCCGGGTGTCGAGGACGTCATCGACGCGATCATCGCGGGCGTCCGCTCCTCCTGTACCTACGCGGGTGCCGGTTCCCTCCAGGAGTTCGCGGACAAGGCGGTCTTCGGTGTCCAGAGCGCCGCGGGTTACGCGGAGGGCAAGCCGCTGCACGCCAGTTGGTGAGTGCGGGCCTGCCGGCCCGGGGGAGGCGCCCCGGGCCTTCGCGGGCTGTTTCGTGCTGAGCCGAATCCCTGTCCTGCGGCGCCGCCCGGTGCTGCGATGCACACATGACGACCTTCACGCGTGAGGACCACAGCGGCACCGGCCCCGGCGAGTTCACCCCCGACGGCTGCTCGGTCGAGATGTACGTCCGGCTCCCCGGCAACGGTGAAACCGAGATCATCGCCGCCGCCGCACCACCCGGCGCCACCCTTCTCGAACTCGGCGCCGGAGCGGGCCGGATGACCCGGCCGCTGCTGGCGCGCGGCTTCCGCGTCACCGCCGTCGACGAGTCGGCCGCGATGCTCGCGAAGATCGAGGGCGCCCCCACGGTGCGGGCCGCCATCGAGGACCTCGAGCTGGAAGAGCGCTTCGAGGTGGTGACCCTGGCTTCCTTCCTCGTCAACACAGCCGACACCGCGACGCGTGCCGGGCTGCTGCGCGCATGCGCCCGGCACGTCACCGACGACGGCCTGGTGCTCATCCAGCGCGAGCCCGACGGCCGGCACGAGACGCGGACGCCGGGGGTGGAATGGTCCAGGGACGGAATGACCATTTCGGTCATCTCCATCGAGCCCGTGGCGGAGGGCGTGTCGAAGACCTGCATCGGCTACGAATTCGAGGAAGCCCGCTGGACCCAGACCTTCTACTCGGAGAACTTGAGCACCCCCGCGTTCGAGGCGGCGCTCACCGACGCCGGTCTGACCGTCGAGAGCTACCTCACCGAGGACCGCTCCTGGGCACGGGCCCGCCTTTCGGACTCGTCCCGCACGGCGGTCTGAACGATCCCGCGCGTCAGGCGCCACGCGCGCAACGGATCGCCGTACACGCGCAAGGAAGTCCCGTTACCCGATGCCCTCTCCAGCTCGTAGGGTCGTGCGCTGTACGTGATCCACAGCAAGGAGACCACCGCCGTGTCGGACCAGGGCTCAGCCCCGCCCGCATTCCCGAGCCCCCCTGGCACGGGCCGCCCTCGCCAGGAATCCACCGCCGCGCGGCTGCTGCGCCGCAAGCCCGTGGAGCAGCTGGTCGCCGAGAGCGGGCAGGGGGTGGGCGGCGGCCTGCGCCGCTCCCTCGGCCTGTGGCAGCTGACCATGATCAGCATCGGTGCGACGCTGGGCACGGGCATCTTCGTCGTGCTCGGCGAGGCCGTCCCCGACGCGGGTCCCGCCGTCATCGTCTCCTTCGTGATCGCCGGACTGACCGCCCTGTTCTCCGCGCTCTCCTACGCGGAACTGGCCGGCACCATCCCCGTCGCCGGCTCCTCCTATTCCTACGCCTACGCCACCCTGGGTGAACTCGTCGCCTGGGTGTGCGGATGGTGTCTGCTGCTGGAGTACGGGGTATCGGTGGCGGCCGTCGCCGTCGGCTGGGGCCAGTACCTCAACGAACTGCTGGACGGCACGCTCGGTCTGTCCTTCCCGGCGGCGCTCGCCGCCCCGCCGGGCGAGGGCGGGGTCTTCAACTTCCCCGCCCTGCTCGTCGTCCTGCTCGCCATGGCCTTCCTGCTGGGCGGCGCGAAGGAGAGCGCACGCGCCAACACCGTCATGGTGGTGGTGAAGATCCTCGCGCTGCTGCTCTTCTGCGGCGTCGCCTTCATGGGCGTACGCGCTGGGAACTACCAGCCCTTCATGCCGCTGGGCATGGCCGGGGTCAGCGCCGCCGGCGCCACCCTCTTCTTCTCCTACATCGGCTTCGACGCCGCCTCCACGGCGGGGGAGGAGGCCAAGAACGCGCAGCGAGACCTGCCGCGCGCCATCCTGCTCTCGCTCGCCATCGTCACCGCGCTCTACTGCCTGGTCGCGGCGATCGCCGTCGGCGCGCTGCCGTGGCAGAAGTTCGAGGGCACCGAGGCGGCGCTGGCCGGGATCATGGAAGGTGTCACCGGGCAGGGCATCTGGCCGACGCTGCTCGCCTTCGGCGCCGTCGTCGCCATCGCGTCGGTCGTGCTGACCGTGCTGTACGGGCAGACCCGCATCCTCTTCGCGATGGCACGGGACGGCCTGGTGCCGCGGGTCTTCGCCAGGGTCAACCCGCGCACGGGGGCCCCGCGGGCCAACACCGTCATCGTCTCGGTGTGCTGCGGCGCCCTCGCCGCCGCCGTACCGCTCGGCCGCCTCGCCGACGCCACCAGCATCGGCACCCTCTTCGCCTTCGGCCTCGTCAACGTCGCCGTGGTCGTGCTGCGCCGCACCCGGCCCACGATGCCGCGCGGCTTCCGGGTCCCCCTCTCGCCGCTCTTTCCCGCCATCGGCCTGGGCCTGTGCCTGTGGATGATGTTCAGCCTCGACGCCGTCACCTGGACCGTCTTCGGCGTCTGGATGGCCGCGGGCCTTGTGGTCTACTTCGCGTACGGAATGCGCCGTTCCCGGCTGAACTCCCCGACCATCCCACCAAGCCCAACCAGCACAGAAGAGTGATCCACCCGCAGTGCCTCTGAACGATCTCGACGAACGCATCGTCCACGCCCTCTCCGAGGACGCCCGCCGCTCCTACGCCGACATCGGAGCCGAGGTCGGTCTCTCCGCTCCCGCCGTCAAGCGCCGTGTCGACCGGCTGCGGGAACAGGGCGCCATCATCGGTTTCACCGTCCGGGTGGACCCGGCGGCGCTGGGCTGGGAGACCGAGGGCTACATCGAGATGTACTGCCGCTCCCAGACCTCGCCCGAGGACATCCACCGCGCCCTGTCCCGCTATCCGGAGGTGGCGTCCGCCTCCACCGTCACCGGCGCGGCCGACGCCATGGTCCAGGTCTTCGCCTCCGACATGCGCCACTTCGAACGTGTGCTGGAGCGGATCGCGGGCGAACCCTTCGTGGAGCGGACGAAGTCCGTGCTGGTGCTCTCGCCCCTGCTGCGCCGCTACACCTCCGGCGCACCCCGCTGACCGGCCCGCCGGCGTCCGGAGCAACGAATCACCGGGAACAGGGTCCGACGCGCAACGGATCGGCGGCTGAGGCGCAATGGATGAGCCTTGTCCGCCGAGGTGCGTGACCGTACGGTCGAAGAGTCCCTCCCACCCGTACCCGAGTCCCAGGCAGAGGTTCCATGACCGCGCTGCGCGCCGCGCTGCTTCAAGGCCCCGCCGGTGCCCCCCGCACCGTCGCCGACGGCCTGGCCGCACTCGATGACGCCGCCCGCCGGGCCGCCGCGCGGGGCGCCCGGCTGCTGGTCACCCCCGAACTGTCCCTCACCGGCTACGCCCTCGGTGACCGCGTCGCCGACCTGGCCGAGCCGGCCGACGGCCCGAGCGCCCGCGCCGTCGCCCGGATCGCGGCCGCACACGGCGTCGCCGTCGTCTACGGCTACCCCGAGCGCAGCGGCGACGCGGTGCACAACTCCGTCCAGCTCATCGGCCCCGACGGCACTCCGCGGGCCAACTACCGCAAGACCCACCTCTACGGCGGGTTCGAGACCACCCACTTCACCCCCGGCGACCGGCTCCTCGTCCAGGCCGACCTGGACGGTGTCCGGCTGGGTCTGCTCGTCTGCTATGACGTGGAGTTCCCCGAGACCGTACGCGCCCACGCCCTCGCCGGGACCGAACTGCTGGTGGTGCCGACGGCGCTGATGCGCCCGTACGACATCGTCGCCGGGACGGTCGTCCCGGCCCGGGCCTGGGAGAGCCAGCTCTACCTGGCCTACGTCAACCGCCTCGGCAGCGAAGGGGAGTTCGACTTCACCGGCCTCAGCTGCCTCGCCGCCCCCGACGGCACCGTTCCGGCCCGCGCCGGGCGGGGCGAGGAACTGCTCCTCGCCGACATCGACCCCAGCCTGCTGCACGCCTCCCGCACCGAGAACACCTACCTCGCCGACCGCCGCCCCGGGCTCTACACCGCCTGACCGGCCGGCCTCACCCCCATACGCGCCCACCACACCAGGCAGCACACCCGTCACCACCGTAAGGAGAAGTGCGCCCGATGACGTCCACGGTGCCCACCGCCGTACACGAGGAGCAGCACGCGGCGGACACGTCCGCGCCGCCGCTCACCATGTTCGGCCCGGACTTCCCGTTCGCCTACGACGACTTCCTCGCCCACCCGGCGGGCTTGGGCTCCGTGCCGGCCACCGAGCACGGCACCGAGGTCGCCGTCATCGGCGGCGGCCTGTCCGGCATCGTGGCCGCCTACGAGCTGATGAAAACGGGCCTCAAGCCCGTCGTCTACGAAGCCGACCAGATCGGCGGCCGGCTGCGCACCGCCGTCTTCGAAGGCTGCGAGCCGGGCCTGACGGCCGAGATGGGCGCCATGCGCTTCCCGCCGTCCTCCACCGCCTTCCAGCACTACATCGAGCTGACCGGCCTGGAGACCGCGCCCTTCCCCAACCCTCTCGCCCCCGGCACCCCCTCCACCGTCGTGGACCTCAAGGGCGAGTCCCACTACGCCCGTACCCTCGACGAGCTGCCGCCCGTCTTCCACCAGGTCATGGACGCCTGGAACACCTGCCTGGAGGACGGCGCGGAGTTCTCCGCCATGCAGCGCGCCGTACGCGAGCGCGACGTGCCCCGGATGCGGGAGATCTGGTCCCGGCTGGTCGAGAAGCTGGACAACCAGACCTTCTACGGCTACCTCTGCGACTCTCCGGCCTTCGCCTCCTTCCGGCACCGCGAGATCTTTGGCCAGGTCGGCTTCGGCACCGGCGGCTGGGACACCGACTTCCCCAACTCCATCCTGGAGATCCTCCGCGTCGTCTACACCGGCGCCGACGACGACCACCGCGGCATCGTGGGCGGCAGCCAGCAGCTCCCGCTGCGGCTGTGGGAGCGCGAGCCCGACAAGCTCACCCACTGGCCGCGCGGCACCTCCCTCGCCTCTCTCCACCCGCGCCGTACGCACCGGCCCGCCGTCACCCGGCTGCACCGCACGGCGGGCAACCGGATCACCGTCACCGACGCCGACGGGGACATCCGCACCTACCGCGCGGCGGTCTTCACCGCGCAGTCCTGGATGCTGCTCAGCAAGATCGACTGCGCCGACGAGCTGCTCCCCATCGACCACTGGACGGCCGTGGAGCGCACCCACTACATGGAGTCCTCCAAGCTCTTCGTGCCCGTCGACCGTCCGTTCTGGCTGGACACGGACGAGCAGACCGGCCGGGACGTGATGAGCATGACGCTCACCGACCGGATGACCCGCGGCACGTACCTGCTGGACGACGGACCGGACCGGCCCGCCGTCATCTGCCTCTCCTACACCTGGTGCGACGACAGCCTCAAGTGGCTGCCGCTGGACGCCAACGAGCGGATGGAGGTCATGCTCAAGTCGCTCGGCGAGATCTATCCCAAGGTCGACATCAGGTCGCACATCACCGGCAGCCCGGTCACCGTCTCCTGGGAGAACGAGCCCTACTTCATGGGCGCCTTCAAGGCCAACCTCCCCGGCCACTACCGCTACCAGCGGCGGCTGTTCACCCACTTCATGCAGGACCGCCTCCCGGCGGACAAGCGCGGGCTCTTCCTCGCGGGCGACGACATCTCCTGGACGGCGGGCTGGGCCGAGGGCGCGGTCCAGACGGCGCTCAACGCGGTCTGGGGCGTGCTGCACCACCTCGGCGGCGGCACCGATCCCACCAACCCGGGCCCGGGCGACGTCTACGGCGAGATCGCCCCGGTGGAGCTGCCGGAGGACTGACCTGTGGCCGGGGGAGGGGCCGGCCGGGGCTGCCGCATACCCGCGTCTACATACCCGCGTCCCGCACCGCGGCGTGCAGCAGCCGCGCCCTTCCGGTCAGCTCCGCCGCGTCTCGGGCCCCCCGCTGCAGTTCCAGGATCACTTCGCCGACCCCCGACGCGACGCCCTCGGCGAGATCCTCGACGATCTGCTCCACGCTGCCCTGGTGCTGCCCCCGTTCACCGTCCAGCGGCGCGTCCGTGATCCGCACCCCGCACCGCTGGATCATCGTCAGGGTGTCCGGGTCGCGCCCGCCGCGCTCCGCCTGTTCACGGATGCGCGCCCAAGTACGGGCCACCGCCGCGTGCGGCATGCCGGTAGGCATCCAGCCGTCCGCGCGCCGGGCGACCCGGTCCAGGGCGCGGGAGGTCCTCGCGGCGAGCAGCACCGGGACGCTGCCGTTCACCGGCTTCGGGCCGACCTCGGCGGCCGCGATCCGGGCACGGGCGCCCTCGTACGACACGGGGTCCGGCCCCCATACGGCGTCGCACACATCCAGCAGCTCGTCCAGGGAGGTGCCCCGCGCCGCGAAGTCACTGCCCGCCGCCTCGTACTCGTCCCGCGACCAGCCGGTGCCGAACCCGGCGACGAGACGGCCGCTGCTCGCGGCGTCCAACGTGCCCAGTGTGCGAGCCAGTTCGAAAGGGGCGTGCAGCGGTGCCACCAGTACGCAGGAGCCCAGCCGGACCCGTTCGGTGACCGCGGCGGCCAGCGTGAGGGTGACCAGGGGGTCGGCGACCTTTCGGTAGGCGTCCGACCACGGCAGGTCCGGCACGCCGTACATGCCGTCGACGGGGTGCTCGGGGACCAGGGTCCGTTCGAACACCCATACACTGTCGAACCCGGACTCCTCGGCGGCCCGGGCCACCGCCGTCACGTCCCGGCCCGGCTCGTACTGCTTCATCTGCGGCAGTCCCAGCCCCAGGCGCAGCGTCATGTTTCCTCCACCCGTCCCCGCCCGTGCGCCCTGCACCGGCTCCCCGTAAACCTGGCCGAGAACACCGCACCGTACAAGTGCGACCCGCCCGGCACCCCGTCCTCAGCGGGAATCGGAAGCAGCGGAGGGAGAGACCGGAGAGGCCGCCCGCTCCTCCGCCTGTTCCGCTCCGGCTCCCGCCACGCGGGGGTCGGTGCGCAGCACCCCCGCACCGAAGACCAGGCCCAGCAGCAGCACGGTCACCAGTCCGAACGACGCCCTCAGCGAGGTCACCTCGGCGATCCAGCCGACCAGTGCCGGCGCCGCCAGCCCCGAGGCGTACGCGAGCGTCGCGACCCCCGCGATCGACTGCCCGGGTGAGGCCGCCGTCGTACGGCCCGCAGCCGCGAAACACAGCGGCACCACCACGGCGACGCCCACTCCGATCAGCGCGTAGCCCGTGACCGCAAGCGCGGGAATACGCGAGACGACCACCAGAGCGCCGCCGAGCGTGGCCAGCAGCCCGCTGGCCCGTACCGTGCGAACCGTGCCCAGGCGCCGCACCACCGCGTCGCCCGCCAGCCGCGCGACGGCCATCGTGCAGGCGAAGGCGGTGAACGCGGAGGCCGCCAGCCCCGGTTCAGCGCCGGTCACATCGCGCAGATAGATGCCCGACCAGTCCATCGAGGCACCCTCGGCGAAGACCGCGCAGAAGCCGACGAGTCCGATCGCCAGTACCCCACGCGCGGGCAGCGCGAAGCGCGGCGGTTTGTCCGCCCCGGATTCCGCGAACGCCTCGGGCTCCGCCCGGATGTCCAGCGCCCAGCGGCTCGCGGTGAGTGCCACAGCCGCCAACACCGGTGCGATCAGCGCCAGATGCACTCGGGCGTCGACACCTGCGTACGCGGCGAGAGCGCCACCCGCGCCGCCGAGCAGCGTGCCCACGCTCCACATCCCGTGCAGCCCGGACATCACCGAGCGCCCGTAGCGCTCCTCGATCTGCACACCGTGCGCGTTCATCGCGACGTCCATCAGGCCCAGCCCGCACCCGAAGACGAAGAGAGCGAGACACAGCCAGACCAGGGCGGGGGAGAGCGCCGGCAGTGCGAGCGCGGCGCAGGCAAGCACCGACAGCCACGCCAGCGAGCGGCGTGGACCGTAGCGGTGTGCGAGGCCCGCGGACAGCGGCATGGCGGCGGAGGCCCCCACGGTGGCGAAGACCAGCGCGATGCCGAGCCAGCCGGGGCTGAGGTCCAGGTGCTCGCGGATCCACGGAATGGTGGTCGCGAAGCTGCCGCTCGCCGCCCCGTGCACGGCGAAGACGCCGCCTGTCGCGCGCCGGGCCCGGCGGGTGGCACCGTCGAGGGCGGTCTGCTGCATGTGTACGGGATCCTCCGGCCTGTGCTTCCGACTGCCCCGGGTGTAACGCTCCGGCGCTCTGCCGCCCGGTGCTGTCCGGACACGGTCCGGACACTGTAAGGGGCCTCCCGTGCGGTCGAACAAGAGGTTTTCGCAACGAGGTTGCCGGATTTGAGAGCGCTCACATTCCGGGGCGTCGACGCAGCGCGCTGTGAGTGAGCCCACAGAGTGAAGTGAGCATGGCGTGAGCGGAGGCGTGGCAGACTGGACGCGTATCAGTGACGTCAGCGCACTCCGGGGTCGGTGAAAGTCCGAACCGGCGGTTACAGTCCGCGACCCGATCGCCTCCAGCGACCGGTTGACCAGGTGAAACTCCTGGACCGACGGTTAAAGTCCGGATGGGAGGCAGTGCGCGGCGGGCCGAGACCGGTACACCGCCGATCCGGGCGGTCCGCTCCCGTCGTTCGCACGACGAGAGGGGTCCTCCTTCCGGTGGTGGCCCCGCGTCCGCGCCCGTACACATCCCGCAGTGCCCCGGAGTCCGTGCCCGAAGAGGCAGGAGGACCCGGTGGGCACCGATGCCCCAGCCGCAGAACCGGCCGAACGTGCCGCGATGCACCGCGCTGTCGAGCTCGCCGACCGCGGAGTCGGCTCCACCAGCCCCAATCCCGTCGTGGGCTGCGTCGTCCTGACTCCCGACGGCCGCCCCGTCGGTGAGGGCTGGCACCAGCGGGCCGGCGGCCCGCACGCCGAGATCCACGCACTCGCCGAGGCCGGTGACGACGCCCGCGGCGGCACCGCCGTCGTCACCCTCGAACCCTGTGACCACACCGGCCGCACCGGGCCCTGCTCGCTGGCGCTCATCGAGGCCGGAATCGCCCGCGTCGTCTACGCCGTCGCCGATCCCACCTCTGCCACCGGCGGAGCGCGCACCCTCCGGGCAGCGGGCGTCGCGGTCGAGCGGGGGCTGCTCGCCGAAGAGGCCGCCGCGGGCAACGCCGCCTGGCTCACCTCGGTACGGCTGCGCCGCCCCTACGTCAGCTGGAAGTACGCCGCCACGCTCGACGGCCGCATCGCCGCCGCGGACGGCTCCAGCCGCTGGATCACCTCCGCCGAGGCCCGCGCCGACGTCC
>NZ_JBOHCV010000627.1:0-4913 GCF_050698815.1 Streptomyces sp. | reverse complement strand
GCCTCGAACATCACCTCGTGCATGAAGCGATTGTCCGTACGCGCGTGCTCACGCCGGCACCCGGGTGGGCCAGGGGCGTTCAGTCTTTGGCGGACCCCAGCTCGTGGGCCGGCACCGCCGCCTGGGTGCGGCTCCGCAGCCCCAGTGGCGGGTGTCACCGCCTTCCACCGTGAAGGCGATGCTTCAGGCCCTGCCGGGTGGTCACGCGGCCCCACCCTCGTCGGAGCGTGGCCGCCTGCTCAGGTGGACCATGCCATGCGGAGCTCCGCCGGGCCGTACGCGGCGTCGAGTCCCGTGCAGTCGGTTCCGCTGCGCGAGACCGCGACCACAGGCACGGGATCTGGCGTGAGCGCGGCGCGGTGCCGGTGCAGGTCGGCGAGGTCGTGCCGATCGAAGGGGGAGTTCTCCAGCCACTTCACTGAGCCGACGAACAGCAGCTCCTTGGCGATGGGCGCACGGTCGGCTCCCACGATGTCGATCTCCACATTGTTGGTGCGGGTCCAGTAGCCGCCGATGGCCGGCGCGGCGGGAAGGCCGGAGTCGGGCAGTAGTCGTGCCAGCGCCTCGCGAACCAGGGGTTCGACGGTCCGGCCGCGCCAGCCGGCCCAGTTCTCACGGATGCGCTGCAGTGTCAGATCGCCCCGGCCTCGCTCGATCTCCTCCATCGCCGGCCCCAGGAACCTCAGCCAGAACGGAGGTAAGGGTCTGCGACCCGGTATCGGCGGTCCTTCGAGGGCCGCGTGGACAGGGGAAGCTCCGCCGCGATCATTCCCTTGTCCGTGAGGGGCACCAGCGCCCGCTGGAGCGGGGTGGCCGCCACACCGCCCGCAGCGCGAGCGATGTTGGAGAATGTCCGCTCGCCCCTTCCGATCGCGGAGAGCACCGATCTCGCCTGCAACTGCTGGGGGAACTCCGCTGCGAGCCTTCCAGGATACTAACAATGAGGTTAGTAACAATCAGGTTAGTAACCTGAGCCGAAGCGTGGTGCTCGGCGGTTTCGGCAGGCGCATGACGCGGTCGGAGCGGACTCGGCCTACCAGCTCGACCGGGAGGTCGCGCAGAACCCAGGCCAGGTGGGTGACGTCGTAGCCGGGTCGGTGACGATCGTGATGTCCGGATCCTCGGCCGCCCACTGGCCCGCGGCGATCAGCCTCTCCATCACACCGCGGAGCTGGTCGGCGGTGACAGCGGTCGCGTCATCCGTCGGCCCGAGCCGGACAGCGTCCCGGATCGAGGTTCAGGACGTGCGGCCCGGCTCCAGCACGGCGTGGTGTCGGTGTCAGCGTGTTGCGGGTGATGGATTGAGGTGACGATCCGATTTTCCAGGTGTCAGGTCGGGCTGAGGAAGTGGCCGTCCGTTCTGATGGCTTCGCCGGTGGTGTTGGTGTTGGCGGCGGAGCAAAGGAAGACGATCATGCGGGCGACGTCGTCGGGGTGGGTGATGGTCTGGGTTGCGGCGGCGCTGCCGGCCTTCTCCAGGAGCTGGGGTGGCAGTTGCTTGTCGGCGGGTGTGAAGCCGGGCATGACGACGTTGGTGAGGATGCCTTCGGCGGCCAGTTCGCGGGACATGACGCGGGTCAGTCCGTGCAGCCCTGACTTGGCGGCGATGTAGGGGGCGCTGTGCGGGAGGCCGTCTTCGACCAGGCCGGTGGAGACGTTGACGATGCGGCCCCAGTGGTGTGTGCGCATGTCAGCCACGACAGCGCGGGCGAGGAGGTAGGGGGCGACCAGGTTGGCGGCCACCGACGAGGTGAACCGTTCGGGTGGCGCGGTCTCGAAGAGCTCGCCGGGTTCGGGCCATCCCGGCCACTGCACCGCGCAGTTGACCAGGACGTTGATCGGCCCGAGTTCCCGGCGGGCATGCTCGACCGCTTCCTTCAGCGAGTCAGGTCGGCCGAGGTCGAGTTGCCAGCAGATCGCGCGGGCACCGCGCTTCTCTGCCAGGGCGGCGACCTCCTCGGCAGCGCGGCGGTTGGTGTGATAGCCGACGGCTATGTGGGCCTCCTCGTCGGCGAACGCCAGCGCGGTGGCTCTACCAATACCCGAACTGGCGCCGGTGATCAGCACGGCCCTGCCTGTCAGTGCCAGGTCCATCTGTTCCCCCTCTGGTTTCTTTGACTGCGTTCAAGGACGGTTGTCGCGGATCTTGCACAGGAGCCGGACGAGCTCACTGGTTTCTGCTTCAGTGAGTCCACTGGTGGAGGCCATGTCGGCGTGCGCCCAGGCCGCGATGACTTCTTGGACGGCGGCTTCGCCGCGTTCGGTCAGCCGCAGCCGGGTCACCCGTCGGTCGCCGGGGTCGGCGGCGCGTTCCACGAACCCGGTCCGTTCCATGCGGGTGATCGCTTTGGCGATGGTGGGCTGCTCGAAATCGAGCCGCTGAACCAGCTCCGCCTGGGTGGTCCCGGGATGCCGGTGAACGTCCACCAGCAGGAGTTCCTGTCCCAGGTGCAGGCCGAGCGGCCCCACCCTGAGCTGCAGTTGGGTGCGGTGGGCCTTGGCGGCCTCGCTGAGCGCGTAGCCGACCGGCCCGTTCGCAGCCGCGATCGCACGGCCGCCCGTCACGCCGAGACCGATGGTTGCAGAGCCCGGCCGGGCAGCGCCGCTGACGCGATTCCGCAGAAGGCCAGCGAATCCGTGAGTTCCATAGTCGGCTATCTTATAGCCGACTATGGAATTCCTTCAAGGGCCCGAGCGACCCGTTCGATCAGTTGGCGGCGTGGCCTGACCCGAGGTCTGGAACCGCGTCCTGAGGACGGCCGGTTACATCAGGTTCAAGGGCCGGCAGCGCAAGCAGTCGCATCCGGTGAGGCACCGGTCGCGAGGTGGCGCCGCCGGGATGCTGCTGAAGGCGATGGCGACGATGGAAGCGCCGACCGTGAAGCCGACGACGCCGAAGAGCAGGGCGGAGATCACGGTGCCGTTCCCTCGCGTGCGAGCTTCTCGTCGTGCAGCTCGAACCAGACGCTCTTGCCCGTGGGTTGAGGCCCGCCGAGCCATGTCGTGCCCCATGCCGCCGCGAAGTGCTGGACCAAGGGCAGGCCGCGGCCGCCCTCCGCGTCCGTGATCGCCTTACGGATCTGCGGCACGCCGCAGGGGTCCGCATCCAGCACGGAGACCAGGACTCCGTTGCTCCGTACCGTCGCCTCCAGCGTTAACTGCGGGACCCGGGCGTGGAGATGGACGTTGGTGACCACCTCTGAGACCAGAAGCCGGCCTACATCAACGAGCGTGGGGTGCTCCGTCGCGCGCAGCAGTCCCGCGACCATGTCGCGAGCGATCTTCGCGGTCTCGGGGAGGTTGGGGGCGTCCATCCGGTACGAGCGGATGAGTTCACCTGGTTCTGGGGCCGCGATGGGTGCCGGCTTGGCCATGTTCGCCTCTCGGGGTCGTCGTTGACCTCACCGCTCGCGCGCCACCGTGGCTCTGCCGTCTCGCCGAAGAGACGGCCGCACTGCGGACTTACCGGCCTGCGTAGCGGCACAGACACGGACTGTAGGGGCATGTATGCAGTAGGGCAAGTTTGTCCCTGATACTCCCTCGATGTGCTGATGGCGTGGTATATCTACGCCGCAGGCGGAGAGTTGAGCGATGGAAGGGTCCGTGCAGTCATGGCCATCAGAGATAACCCCACCGCTCGACAGGTGCGCCTTGGCGCTGAACTGCGGAAGCTCCGTGAGTCTGCGGGCAAGACAGCTCGGGAGTCGGCCGGGTTACTCGGTAATGATCAAGCGAAGATGAGCCACATCGAGGGCGGTCGACTGGGCATCAGTGAGGAGCGCATCAGGCGACTCGCTACGTTCTACTCCTGTGACGACGTCGCGCTGGTCGAGGCGCTGTGCGCGATTGCGAGGGAGCAGCGAGGGACGTTCTGGTGGGACTCCTTTCGTGGCATCCTTGCCCCAGGATTCTTGGACATGGCAGAGCTTGAGCACCACGCCGTGAACCTGCGATCGATGCAGACGGTCTCGCTGCCCGGTGTCTTTCAGACAGAGGAGTACGCCCGGGCTGTGTTCGAAGGACACCTGCCGAGGCTGCCGATTGAAGAAGTCGAGACTCGTGTCGAATACCGCATGAGGCGACGTGTCATCTTCGACCGCGAGGAACCACCGCAGTTCACCGCGCTGATCCATGAGGCGGCGCTTCGCATGAGGTTCGGGGGTCGGAAGGTAGCCCGGCGCCAGCTCGAGTACGTGATGCAGGTATCCGAATGGCCGAGTGTCACTGTTCGCGTGGTTCCCTTCACCAGCGAGGACTTCGTTGAGGCTACGCAACCGGTGCTATATGCAAGCGGGTTCGTACCGCAGTTGGATACGGTCCAAGTGGACACGGCGGTCGGCGGGCGCTTCGTCCTTGCCGATGCTGAACTGCGCAAGTATCGCAACTTGCTCGACGTCGCCCAGAGCGCTTGCCTCAGCGCTGAGGAGTCCCGCCAGCTCATCCACCACATCGCGCGAGAACTGTGAGAAGTGCCGACATGACCGAATCACATCAGTGGCAGAAGTCTTCCTTCTCGGGGGCCGCAGGGGAGAACTGTGTCGAGGTCGCCCGGACGGCCCCCGCCGTCCAGCTTCGTGAGAGCGACGACCCCCGGACGGTCATCACCACCACCCCCGCCCGACTCGCCGCGCTCATAGGTGCGGTCAAGGGCGGGGCAGTCGCCGACCTGGCTGCGACCCGAGAGCGAAACTGCCACGGCTAGATGACCGGGGGGCGGCCCAGGCGGGCCATCCGCCACACCGTCGCCCACCGCATGGGCCGTCGTCGGCCGCACGGAGCGCGTACGCCCTCGATGAAGCCACCCGCCCAGGCCCGCAGGCCGCCGAGTGACCGGGTGCGGGCGAGGGTGAGCACGGTCCACGTGCCCAGGTACACGGGAATCAGCGGGAGGGGCAGATGGCGCCGTGCCAGCC
>NZ_JBOHCV010000626.1:0-18019 GCF_050698815.1 Streptomyces sp. | reverse complement strand
CGCCTACGCCTACGTCCGCGGCCGGGTGCTGCGGGCCGCGCTGGCCGGGGAACGGCCGCGCCGGATCGGCCCGTTGCGGCTGCGCCCGCTCCCCCTGCGCCCCGGGTTCTTCCCCCGGGTTCTCGGGCTGCGGCTCTTCCCCCGCTCCGGCGGCGCCGACGAACTCGCCCTGGACCAAGCACTGTCGGAGGTCACGGGCGCGGGCCGGGCGGCCTATGTGCTGCGTGGCATGGAGGGTCTGACGGACGCCGAGGTACGCCGCACGCTGACCGTCGCCGAGGTACCGGACCCCTCTGTGGCACTGGCCGACGCGGACATGGTGCGGGGGCCCGCGGGCAGCCGGGACCGGTCGCTGCTGGCATCCGCGGAATTCGACCCGTGCACCCTGCAGGCCCGGCCCACCGACCTGATGCGGCGACGGCAGCACGGCCGCGCGGCGCTCGCCGCGGTGGCGGCCGTGCTCCTCTGCGGCGCTCTGCTGGGCCTGCCGGGCGACTCCTGGGGGCAGGACGGTGCCGCGGCGCCGGCCTACGCCCGGAACGCGGCGGCCGAGAAGGCCCTCGACCCCAGGGCGTTGACGCAGGTCTCCGCCGACGCCTGGAGGCGGGCCTCGCGCGCGGACTTCGCCGCCTGGCCGGCCCGCGGCGACCTCACCGACGACCGGGAACTGCTGCGCCGGGCGCTGGCGGTATGGGCCCGTCCCGGCGAGAAGGTGACCGTCTCCGCCACCCGTGGCACCCCCGAAGGGCCGCCTTCGGGCCCGCCCCAGCTGCTGTTCGCGGGACGGGTGGACGGCGCCGCCGTCGTCCTGCTGCACGACGGTCTGCGGGTGGCGCGGTACGCCGAGCCGGAGGGCGCGCAGGAGGGCGGCGCGGTCCTGGACCTGGCCCGTACGGACGGCGCGGACACCGCGTCCTCCGGTGCGCTGGTCCTCTCCCGCAGTGAGACCGACGTCCGCTATCTGACGGCCCCCTGGGTGGCGCGGGCCGCCGAGGCGGACCTGACCAGGCCCGGTGACAGCGGCCGGCCGCTCGACCGCGACAAGGACGGCGTGCTCGAGCCGATCGCCGGTCCGGGCGGCGACCCGGGCAGCTGCGACCACTGGCCCGGGCTGCTGCTGACCACCCGGGGCCGGTCCGCGCCGCATCTCTACACCGACCTGGGCGAGTTGACGCCGCCGCAGGTCACCGCCGGTGCACCCGGCCTTGGGGCCCGCGACGCGACGGGCCCCGAGGCCCGGGCGGGTCTCGCCCGTACCGCCTGCGGACTGCGGGCGATGTCCGGGGGCGGGGTGCGGTCGGTCAACTCGTGGGAGTACGCGCGGCAGTCGCTCCCGGACGGCGCCGGGGAGGCGTCCTGGGTGTGCACCCGCGCTGAGACCTGGCGTGGCGCGGGCGCGCAGGTGCTGGCCGGATTCCGGCCGCCGGCGGGCAAGCCGGCCGAGCCGGCCGTGGTCACCGCGCGGGCGACGGACAGCCCGGCGTGCGGGAAGCGGGAACCCCGGGTGCTGAGCGGCGTGCTGTGGAAGTCGCCGGCGGCTCACTGGTACGTACTGGCGGCCGGAAGCCCACAGGTGACCGGCCTCCGGGTGCGGGGCCCCGGCGGACTGCGCGGCGTCTCGGCGACCCGCACGCTGACACTCCCGGCGCGGCAGGGCGCGAAGGCGAAGCTGACCGGGCGGCTGGCCAACGGTGAGCGGCTGCGCGAGCTGCACTGACCCGCACGGCGGCACGCCCCGGTGGGACCGGCCCGGCCGGCCGGGCGCGTGCGGCCCGTCAACAGGGCCACCGGTCGGCCGGACCGGAGTCACGGGGGCAGGTGAGCGGGGTGGCTCAGGCGGGCGCCTGGCCCGTGGAGCCCCGTACGACCAGTTCCGGCTGGAAGACGAACTCCGTGTGCGGTACGGGGTTTCCGCCGATCTCCTCCAGCAGCGTGTGCACCGCGGCGTTCGCCATGGCGCGCACCGGCTGCCGTACGGTCGTCAGCGGCGGATCGGTGAAGGCGTTCAGCTCCGAGTCGTCGTAGCCGACCACGGAGACGTCGCGGGGCACGTCGAGCCCGCGCTGGCGCACGGCCCGTACGGCGCCCAGCGCCATCAGGTCGCTGCCGCACACGATGCCGGTGCAGCCCTGATCCAGCAGGTCGCCGGCCGCCGCGTGCCCGCCCTCCACCGTGAAGAGGGTGTTGCGCACCGGGCCGGCGCCGCCGGAACCCGCCAGGGCGGCGGCGAAGCCCGCCGCCTTGCGGCGCGCCGGCACGAACCGGTCCGGGCCGACGGCGAGCCCGATCCGCCGGTGCCCCAGGTCCCGCAGATGCCGTACGGCGATCTCGGCGGAGACGTGGTCGTCCGGGGAGACGAAGGGCGCGGTGATCCGCTCGTTGTAGCCGTTGATCAGGACGAACGGCACGCCGCGGTCCCCCAATCGGGCGTAGCGGGCCGGATCGGCGCTCAGGTCGGCGTGCAGCCCGGAGAGGAAGATGATGCCGGTGACGGCACGCTCCACGAGCTGGTCGACCAGCTCGTCCTCGGTCGCCCCGCCGGGCAGCTGGGTGCCGAGCACGGGCGTGTAGCCGTAACCCGACAGGGCCTGCTCGATGACCTGCGCGAAGGCCGGGAAGATGGGGTTGGTCAGTTCCGGGATCACCAGGCCGACCAGCCCGGCGCTGCGCCGGCTCAGGCGTACGGGGCGTTCGTAGCCGAGCACGTCCAGCGCGGCGAGCACGCGCCGCCGGGTGGGCGCGGCCACGCCCGTCTTGCCGTTGAGCACCCGGCTGACGGTGGCCTCGCTGACCTCCGCCTGGCCGGCGATGTCGGCGAGGCGGGTGGCGGGCAGCACCGACGTCATGCGCCCGTCCCGGTGGCCTGTCCGGCGGCCGGTGGCGCGGCCCACCAGGCGGTGGTGTCCGGCGGGAGCGTGACGCCGCCGTCGTACGGGCCGCTGGTGAGCAGCAACTCGCCCAGCTGCTTGGTGAGTTCGGCGGGAAGGCCAGCGGCGTGCTCCGCCGTGTTGGCGGTGCAGACGAAGCCGCCGCGCCGGAAGGCGAGCACCCCCTCGGGTGCCGGCAGCCACTCCACCGACTCGCCGGCGCCCAGGCCGGGCTGGTCGCGGCGGAGCCGCAGGGCGGCGCGGTAGAGCTCCAGCGTGGAGGCGGGGTCGCCGGTCTGGGCCGCGACCGACAGCTCGCCCCAGCCGGCCGGTTGCGGCAGCCAGCCGCCGCCGTCGCCGAACCCGTAGGAGCTGCCGCTCCGCTCCCAGGGCAGCGGTACGCGGCAGCCGTCGCGCAGTCCGTCCTGGCCGTTGTCGCGGAAGAAGGAGGGGTCCTGACGGGCGTCGTCGGGCAGCTCGGTCACCTCGGGCAGGCCCAGTTCCTCGCCCTGGTAGAGGTACGCCGATCCGGGCAGCGCCAGCATCAGCAGCGCGGCGGCCCGGGCGCGGGGCAGGCCACCGCCGAGCCGGGTGCGGTGGCGTACGACGTCGTGGTTGGACAGCACCCAGGTCGCGGGCGCGGCGACCGGGCGCATCGCCGCCAGCGACTCCTCGATGACGTCGCGCAGCGCGTCGGCTTCCCAACCGGTCTGCAGGTAGTGGAAGTTGAAGGCCTGGTGCAGTTCGTCGGGGCGTACGTACAGGGCGGTGCGCCCCGAGTCGGGTGTCCACGCCTCGGCGACGCCGATCCGCTCCCCCGGGTACTCCTCCAGGACCCGCCGCCAGTCGCGGTAGATCTCGTGCACCCCGTCCTGATCGAAGAAGGGAAGCGGCGCGCTGCCCAGCAGCCGCAGTTGCCCGGTCCGTCCCGTGTCGGGCAGCCCGGGAGCCTTGACCAGGCCGTGTGCGACGTCGACGCGGAAGCCGTCGACGCCCCGGTCGAGCCAGAAGCGCAGCAGGGTGCGGAACTCGTCGCGCACGGCGGGGTGTTCCCAGTTGAAGTCGGGCTGCTCCGGGGCGAAGAGGTGCAGGTACCACTCGCCGCCCTCGCCACCGCCCTCTCCAGCACCCTCGTCGGCGGCGTCCTTGACGCGGGTCCAGGCGGGGCCGCCGAAGACGGACTCCCAGTCGTTGGGGGGCTCTTCGCCCAGCGGGCCTCTGCCGGGCTTGAAGTGGTAGCGGTCGCGGGCCGGTGAGCCGGGGCCCTCGGCCAGCGCGCGCTGGAACCATTCGTGCTGGTCGGAGGAGTGGTTGGGCACGATGTCGACGATGACGCGCAGGCCCAGTGCGTGTGCGTCGTCGATCAGGGCGGCGGCGTCGGCCAGTTCACCGAAGCGCGGGTCGACGGCGCGGTAGTCGGACACGTCGTAGCCGCCGTCGGCCTGCGGCGACGCGTAGAAGGGGCTGAGCCAGACGGCGTCCACGCCCAGCCCGGCGAGGTAGGGCAGCCGGGCCCGTACACCCGCGAGGTCGCCCATGCCGTCACCGTCGGCGTCTGCGAAGGAGCGCGGATAGACCTGGTAGATCACCGCGTCCCGCCACCAGCCGGTGCGGGTGTCGGCAGCGGTCATGGCGGGGCCGGCGGCGAGATGCTGGGTCATGTCATCCCTGAAAGGTAGAGGTGCGTGCGGTGCGTGCGGTGCGTGCGGCGCGTCAGGACTTCGTCGCGCCGGCGGTCAGTCCGGAGACCAGGTGCCGCTGCGCGAGGCCGAAGACGAGGGCCGCCGGCACGGCGATGACGACGGCGGCCGCGGTCATCGAACCCCAGTCGGCGCCGTAGCGGTTGACGAAGGTCTGCAGGCCGCCGGCGAGGGTGAGATTCTCCTCGCCGGTCATGAAGGCGGTGGCGTAGGCGACTTCGGCCCAGGCCGTGACGAAGGTGTAGAAGCCGGTGACGGCCAGGCCCGGTCTGGCCAGCGGCAGGATGAGGCGCCAGAAGGTGCCGAAGGGGTTGAGGCCGTCGACACGTCCGGACTCGTCGATGTCGACGGGAATGCTGTCGAAGAAGCCCTTCATCATCCAGGCGCAGAACGGCACCGCGACGGTGAGATAGGTGATGATCAGACCGACGGGCTGGTTCAGCAGGCCGAGCCGGGCCAGGGTGTTGTAGAGCGGCACGATGAGCACCGCCATGGGGAACATCTGAGTGATCAGCAGCACCCACATCAGCGGGCGCATGCCGGGGAAGCGGAAGCGGCTGATCGCGTAGCCGGCGGTGGCGGCGATGAAGACGCCGATCAGGGTCGTACCGGCCACCACCAGCAGTGAGTTGCCGAACCAGGTCAGGAAGTAGGTGTCCGCGATGACGTGGGTGTAGTTGTCCAGGGTGAAGTCGTGCACCAGGGCCGCGGAGAAGGACTCGCTCTTCGGCTTGAAGGAGGTCACCAGCAGCCACAGCGGGGGGAAGAGCGCGACGACGGTCGCGGCCAGCAGCCCGGCGTGCAGTCCGACGGATGCGGCTGTGCTCCGCCCGTGCCGGGTTCCGGTTACCGATCGCATCCTCACCACACCTCTCCCTGGCGGCGCAGGGCCCGCCGGTAGACCACCGTGAACAACGACAGCAGCACCAGGATGAGCACGCCCCAGGCGGCCGAAGTGGCGAAGTCCCGCGGGCTGTTGACGAAGGACAGCCGGAAGGCGTACGTCACCAGGATCTCCGTGGAGTCCTCCGGGCCGCCCTTGGTGAGCAGGTAGATCACCGGGAACATGTTGAAGGTCCAGATGGTGCTGAGCAGGACCACCGTGCTGCTGACCGTACGGACGCCGGGCAGCGTGATGTTGCGGAACCGCTGCCAGGGACCGGCGCCGTCCATCTCGGCGGCCTCGTACAGCTCACCCGGTATGGACTGCAGGGCGCCCAGCATGGCGACGATCATGAAGGGGACGCCGAGCCAGACGTTGACCGCGATGACCGACAGCTTGGCCCAGGTGGGATCGCCCAGCCAGGCGACGCCTTCCACGCCGCCGCCGTCGAGGACCTTGTTGAGCAGTCCGTTCTTCTCGTTGAAGAGCATCTTCCAGGCGAAGACGGAGACGAAGGCCGGGACGCCCCAGGGCACGATCATCGCGATCCGGTACCAGGAGCGGCCGGCCACCCGCCGGTTGAGCATGTTGGCCAGCGTCAGCCCGAGCAGGAAGGTGACGCTGACGCAGCCCACCGTCCACACCACGGTCCAGCCGAGCCGGTCCCAGAAAACGCTGTCGGTGAGGATGGCGGTGTAGTTCTCCAGCCCGGTGAAGCGGTACGTCGCCGGAATGTGGTTGACGCCGATGATGCGTTCGACGTTGGCCTCGTCGGCGTCGGTGAGCGAGAGATACGCCCCGCGCACCAGCGGATAGCCGATGATCACGCCGATGACGAGGACGACCGGAGCCACCATGGCCCAGGCGTACCAATGCCGGGCGAGCGCACGGCGCAGTCCTCCCCGCCCGTCCCCGTGCTTCGCACTCCGGCGGCCGCGACCGCGGGCGGAGTCCTCGCCGCCGCCCGCGGTCCTCGCCACCGGCCGGCCCGTGATGTCCACAGCCATGCCCGGTCTGCCATCCCCTCGTGGTTACTTGTAGTCCTTGAGCACCTTGCGGAACCCGTCGCCGACCTTGTCCGCGGCGTCCTTGGGGCTGCGGCTTCCGGTGAGCACGGCGTCCATCTGCCCGCGGATGGGCTCGAAGAGGGCGTTGCCCTCGGCGATCCAGGGGCGCTGCACGGCCTTGTCCACGGCGGGCTTGAAGAACTCGACCATGGTGTTGTTCTTGACCGACGGCTCGTCATAGACGGACTCGCGGGTGGGCAGCAGGCTCAGCTCCTCAGTGGTGCGCTGCTGCACCTCGGCCGAGCTCATGTACTTCGCGAACTCCTGCGCGGTCCGGGTGTTCTTGCTGCCCGCGTACACCGACAGGTTCCAGCCGCCCTGCGGCGACCCGCTCCGCACGCTGCCCGCGGGTACGGGCGCGACGCCGAGGTTGTCCTTGTCACCCTTGAATTCCTTGCCCTGCTGGGCACCCGCGATATCCCACGGTCCGTCGATGATCATGGCGACGTCGCCGTCCTGGAAGGCCTTGAGGCCGTTCTCCTGGCCGTCGCTGGTGTCGGTCGTCGCGGCCTTGGAGTCGACCAGGTCCTTCATGGTGGTGAACGCCTTGGCGCCGGGGCCGTCGTCGACGGTGATCTTCTTGGCCTTCGCGTCGACGAGGTCGCCGCCCTCGCCGTAGAGGTAGGGCAGGAACCAGTACGGGTCGTCGCCGCGCAGGTACAGGCCGGTCTTGCCGGTCTCGCTCTTGATCTTCTTCGCGGACTTCTTCAGCTCGGCGAAGGACTTCGGCACCCCGACGCCCGCGTCCTTGAGCATCTTCTTGTTGTAGAAGAGCCCGAGGGTGTCGGTGACCTGCGGCAGGGCGTAGGTCTTGCCCTTGTAGCGGGTGCTGCCGGCGGCCGTCTTGAGGTAGTCCGAGGGCTTGTCCAGCGCCGGGGTGCCGTCCAGCGGTGCGAGGTAGCCGAGGCTGGCGAAGTCGGCGACCCAGGCGACCTCGGTGCGCATCACGTCGGGGGCGCCGGAGTTGCCGCCCGCGGCGTTCTTGAACTTCTGGTTCGCGTCACCGAAGTTGACGTGCACGTACTTCACATCGACCTTGGGGTGCTGCTTCTCGAAGTCCTCGGCGATCTTCTTGTACGCGCCCTTCTCGGCGTCGTTCGAGGTGTCCCAGTAGGTGACGGTGCCGGCTATCTCGCCGTTCGCCCCCTTGTCGCTCCCGCTCCCGTCACTGTCCCCGCCGCACGCCGTCGCCGTCAGTGCGAGCACCGCGGCCACGGCGGTGGCTGCTGCTGTGCGACGCCTGTCACGCCCCATGTCCATTCCTCCCACGTGTGCTCCCCGTCGGCCTCCGGCCTGGGGGACCCCGGCGCCTCGGGCGGCGCTCGGCTGCGCAGGAACGTAACAGCGTGAAAAGACTTTGCGAAAGAGTTTGCGGCAACTTTCAGCAAGATTGTTTGCAGACGGCCGCGCGCGAGACGCCGCGGCCGTGCGCCCGGTACAGTCGAGCCCTGTGACCGCACGACTAGCTGACATCGCAGCACAGGCGGGGGTCAGCGAAGCGACCGTCAGCCGTGTGCTCAACGGCAAGCAGGGCGTCGCGGCGGCCACCCGCGAATCCGTCCTGGCCGCCCTCGACGTGCTCGGGTATGAAAGGCCGGTCAGGCTGCGGCAGCGCAGCGCCGGGCTGGTCGGTCTGATCACTCCCGAGCTGGAGAACCCGATCTTCCCCGCCTTCGCCCAGGTGATCGCCCAGGCCCTCACCAGGCAGGGGTACACACCGGTGCTGGCGACGCAGACGCCCGGCGGATCGACGGAGGACGAGCTGACCGAGATGCTCGTGGACCGCGGGGTCGCCGGCATCATCTTCGTCTCCGGGCTGCACGCCGACACCACCGCCGACATGCAGCGCTACGAACGGCTGCGCGGGCAGGGCGTGCCCTTCGTGCTCATCAACGGGTTCTCGGCCAAGGTGCGGGCGCCGTTCGTCTCGCCCGACGACCGGGCGGCGATGCGGCTGGCCGTGACGCATCTGGGGGCGCTGGGGCACCGGCGGATCGGGCTGGCGCTGGGTCCCGGTCGCTTCGTGCCCGTACAGCGCAAGACCGAGGGCTTTCTGCGCGCGATGGAAGAGCAGTTGGGCCTGTCGACGGACGAGGCGGGGCGGTTCGTCGAGCACTCCCTCTACACCCTGGAGGGCGGACAGGCCGCCGCCACCGCGCTGTTGGAGCGCGGCGTAACGGCCGTGGTGTGCGCCAGCGACATGATGGCGCTCGGCGCGATCCGGGCGGCCCGGCAGCGGGGAAGTGAAGTCCCGGGCGACGTCTCGGTGATCGGCTTCGACGACTCCCCGCTCATCGCCTTCACCGATCCGCCGCTCACGACGATCCGTCAGCCGGTGCCCGCGATGGGGCAGGCGGCGGTCCGCGCGCTGCTCGAGGAGATCGGCGGTACGCCCGCCCCGCACAGCGAGTTCGTCTTCCTTCCGGAGCTGGTCGTACGGGGTTCAACGGCCTCCGCCCCCTAGGTCGGCCCTCGGCCACAGGGAGGACTGAAACCGGCTGGATGACCGACCGCAGGATGATCGGGCGCCCTGCCCTCTTCTGGCAGACTGTCCCCTCATGGGGGTACCGACTACACCGAAGACGAGCACCACGCCCGTTCGCCGGCCGGCCACCGCGACCCCGCAGAAGGAGTCTCGCGAAGCCGGTGACACCGTCGGCAGCACCGGTGAGGCCGAGGGGAAACAGGAGGCCGGAAGCAGCGGGAGACCGGCCGCACTGACCCGGCTGCGGGCCGCCCGGCGGCCCACGATCTGGTTCGAGATCCTGCTCATCGCGGTCAGTTACTGGACGTACTCCCTCATCCGCAACGCCGTACCCGAACAGCGCACCCAGGCACTCGACAACGCCGACTGGGTGTGGAAGACGGAGCACGTGCTCGGCATCGCGGTCGAGAATTCCGTCAACCACGCCGCCAACAGCGTCACCTGGCTCATCCTCACGATGAACTACTACTACGCGACACTGCACTTCATCGTGACGATCGGGTTACTGGTCTGGCTCTACCGCAGGCATCCCGGCCGGTACGCGGCGACCCGCCTCGTCCTCTTCGCCACCACCGGCATCGCCCTGCTCGGCTACTACCTCTTCCCGCTGGCGCCGCCCCGGCTGATGCGCGGCGACGGCTTCATCGACACCGTGAACGTCCACCAGACCTGGGGATCGATGGCGTCGGGCAACCTGGCGGACATGTCGAACCAGTACGCCGCCATGCCCTCGATGCACATCGGATGGTCGGTGTGGTGCGGCATCACCATCGCCGCGCTCGCGGGGCCGCTGTGGGTACGCGCCCTGGGGGCGCTGTACCCGGTGCTCACGCTCGTGGTGATCGTCTGCACCGCCAACCACTTCTGGCTGGACGCGGTGGGCGGCGTGATCTGCCTGGCCTTCGGCTTCGCCCTCTCCTACGGCTGGTACGGGCGCCTTTCCTACCGCCTGCCCAAACGGGTCGCGGTGCCGGCCGTGCCGGCCCAGTCCCCCGCCCGGCAGTAGTGCCCCTCCCGGCACTGGACACCGGCGCGTTCAGTCCTCGTAGAAGAGCCGCTCGGCCACGCCGCGCGCCCGCCGGGTGACGCGGCGGTAGTCGTCCAGCATCTCTCCGCTGCCGCCGGTCACCGAGTACCCGAGGTATCGCCCGACCGCGCCCAACTCCCGTGCCTCCGAGGGGAAGGTGTCCCCGGCCCGGCCCCGTACCAGCATCACCGCGTTGCGCACCCGCGTCGCCAGCAGCCACGCCTCGTCCAGGGTGTGGGCGTCCTCCTCGCTCAGCAGCTCCGCCTCCCGCGCGGCGGCCAGCGCCGCCCGGGTACGGGTCGTGCGCAGCCCCGGCCGGTCCGCGCCGTGCCGCAGCTGGAGCAGCTGCACCGTCCACTCCACGTCGGCGAGCCCGCCCCGGCCCAGCTTCGCGTGCGTGGTCGCGTCGGCTCCGCGCGGCATCCGCTCGGCCTCCATGCGTGCCTTCAGCCGCCTTATCTCGCGCAGCGCCTCCTCGCCGAGGCCGGCTGCCGGATACCGCAGCGGATCGATGAGTTCGACGAAGCGGCGGCCCAGTTCCGGGTCGCCGGCGACCGGTTCGGCCCTCAGCAGCGCCTGGCTCTCCCAGGCCACCGACCAGCGGCGGTAGTAGGCGGCGTAGGACTCCAGCGACCGCACCAGCGGCCCCGACCGGCCCTCCGGACGCAGGTCGGCGTCGATCGGCAACGGGGGGTCGGCGGTGGGCAGTTGGAGCAGCCGTCGCAGTTCGGTGGCGACGGCGAAGGCGGCCTTGCCCGCTTGGTGCTCGTTCACGCCCTCGCGCGCCTCGTGCACGAACAGGACATCGGCGTCCGAGCCGTAGCTCAGCTCGTGTCCGCCGAATCTGCCCATGCCGATCACGGCGAACCGGATGGGGAGTTCCTCCCCCCACTTGTCGCGCACCGCGGCCCTCAACGCGCCCGCGATGGTGGCGGCGTTGAGGTCGGTGAGGGCGTCGCCGATCCGGTCCACGGCCGGTGCCGCCTCCTCGGCGGGCCGCTCCTCGGTGCCGTACGCGCCGATCAGGTCGCCCGCGGCCGTACGGAACAACTCGCGGCGCCGCACCCCGCGTGCCACCGCCACCGCCGTTTCGGCGTCCGGGGCGCGGCCGACGGCGGCCAGCACCTCCTGGGTCAGCGCCTCACGGGAGCGCGGCCGCAGCCCGCCCTCGTCGCCGAGCAGCGCGACCGCCTCGGGGGCGCGCAGCAGCAGATCGGGCGCGAAGCGCCCGGCGGAGAGCACCCGCGCGAGGTTCTCGGCCGCGGCGCCCTCGTCCCTCAGCAGCCGCAGGTACCAGGGCGTCTTGCCGAGCGCGTCGGAGACCTTGCGGAAGCCGAGCAGCCCCGCGTCGGGGTCGGCGGAGTCGGCGAACCAGCCCAACAGCACCGGCAGCAGCGTGCGTTGGATGGCCGCCTTCCGGCTCACCCCGCTGGCCAGCGCCTCCAGGTGGCGCAGCGCCCCGGCCGGATCGGCGTAGCCCAGTGCCTCCAGCCGCTGCCGGGCCGCACGCGGCGAGAGCCGTGCCTCGCCGACGTCGAGCTGGGCGACGGCGTCCAGCAGCGGGCGGTAGAAGAGCTTCTCGTGCAGCCGCCGTACGGCCGCGGCGTGCCGCCGCCATGCCCGGTGCAGCTCGGTGACCGGTTCGCTGCGGTAACCCAGCGAACGACTCAGCCGGCGCTGGTCCGCCTCGGCCTCCGGCATCAGGTGGGTGCGGCGCAGCCGGTAGAGCTGGATGCGGTGCTCCATGGTGCGCAGGAAGCGGTAGGCGGCATCCAGCGCGGCGGCGTCCTGCCGCCCGATGTAGCCGCCCACGGCGAGCGCGTCCAGGGCGGCGAGTGTGGTGGGGCTGCGCAGCGTGGCGTCGGAGCGGCCGTGCACCAACTGCAGCATCTGTACGGCGAATTCGACGTCCCGCAGGCCGCCGGGGCCGAGCTTCAGCTCGCGTTCGACCTGGGCGGCGGGGATGTTCTCCACCACCCGGCGGCGCATCTGCTGCACGTCGGGGACGAAGTTCTCCCGCTCGGCCGCCGACCAGACCAGGGGGGCGACGGCCTCCGCGTACGCCTCGCCGAGCGCGGTGTCGCCCGCCACCGGCCGGGCCTTGAGCAGCGCCTGGAACTCCCAGGTCTTCGCCCAGCGGTTGAGGTAGGCGAGGTGGGAGAAGAGGGTGCGTACGAGCGGGCCGTTGCGGCCCTCGGGACGGAGGTTGGCGTCCACCGGCCAGATGGTGCCCTCGGCCGTGGTGTCGGAGCAGATCCGCATCAGGTGCGCCGCGAGCCGGGTGGCGGCCTGCAGCGCCTCGGCCTCGGCCGCGCCGTCCGCCGGCTCCGCGACGAAGATGACGTCCACGTCGGAGACGTAGTTGAGTTCGCGGCCCCCGCACTTGCCCATGCCGATCACCGCGAGCCGGCACGCCCTCGCGTCGTCGGGGGCCGCCCTCCGGGCCAGGGCGAGCGCGGCGCGCAGCGTGGCGGTGGCGAGGTCGGCCAGCTCGGCGGCGGTCTCGGCCAGATCGCTGGTGCCGCACATGTCGCGGGCCGCGATGGACAGCAGGCAGCCCCGGTAGCGGTGCCGCAGATCGTCGGGGTCCACAGCGGCCCCGACCGCCGCCTCGAACTCCTCGACGCCCGGGTGCAGATCGGCCGCCTCGTAGGTGACCAGCGCCTTCCAGTCGTCCGGATGCCCGGCCAGGTGGTCCCCGAGCGCCTCCGACGCCCCGAGCACACTCAGCAGCCGGTCCCGCAGCGGCTTGCTGGCCAGCAGGGTGTCCAGCAGCGGCTGCGGATCGTGCTGCGCCTCGACGAGCCGGACGAGCCCGATCAGGGCGAGGTCGGGGTCGGCGGTACCGCCGAAGGCGTCCAGCAGACCGGTGTCACCGCGCACCTCGTCCAGGTCCTTCAGCGCGAGGAGCCGCTCGGCCGCCGCCGGTTCGGTGAAGCCGCGCCGCACCAGCTGCCCGTACCGGCTGTCCCGGCGTCCGCCCAGCACTTACAGCACCGGCAGACTCTTGCGCAGTTCGAAGGCGGTGACTTCGCTTCGGTACTCCTCCCACTCCTGCTTCTTGTTCCGCAGGAAGAAGTCGTAGACGTGCTCACCCAGCGTCTCGGCGACCAGCTCGCTGCGCTCCATCAGCGTGATGGCCTCGCCGAGGTTCTGCGGCAGCGGCTCGATGCCCATGGCGCGCCGCTCGGCGTCGGAGAGCGCCCAGACGTCGTCGTCGGCGCCCGGCGGCAGTTCGTATCCCTCCTCGATGCCCTTCAGGCCGGCGGACAGCAGGGTGGCGTAGGCGAGATAGGGGTTGGCGCCCGCGTCGAGCGAGCGCACCTCGATGCGGGTGGAGCCCATCTTGCCGGGCTTGTACATCGGCACCCGGATGAGGGCGCTGCGGTTGTTGTGACCCCAGCAGATGTAGGAGGGGGACTCGCCGCCCTCACCCGCGGTGCGGTTGGCGCCGCCCCAGATGCGCTTGTAGGAGTTGACCCACTGGTTGGTGACGGCGGAGATCTCGTCCGCGTGCTTGAGCAGTCCGGCGATGAAGGAGCGGCCGACCTTGGAGAGCTGGTATTCGGAGCCGCCTTCGTAGAAGGCGTTGCGGTCGCCCTCGAAGAGTGACAGGTGGGTGTGCATGCCGGAGCCGGGGTGCTCCGAGAAGGGCTTGGGCATGAACGTGGCCTGCACGCCCTGCTCCAGGGCGACCTGTTTCATCACCAGCCGGAACGTCATGATGTTGTCGGCGGTCGACAGGGCGTCCGCGTACCGCAGGTCGATCTCCTGCTGGCCCGGTGCGCCCTCGTGGTGGGAGAACTCCACCGAGATCCCCATCGACTCCAGCATCGTGATCGCCTGCCGCCGGAAGTCCATGCCGACGTGCTGCGGTGTGTGGTCGAAGTAGCCGGAGGTGTCCGCGGGCACCGGCCGGCTGCCGTCCACGGGCCGGTCCTTGAGCAGGAAGAACTCGATCTCGGGGTGGGTGTAGAAGGTGAAGCCGAGGTCGGATGCCCTGGCCAGGCAGCGCTTGAGCACGTAGCGCGGGTCGGCGTAGGAGGGTGAGCCGTCCGGCATCAGGATGTCGCAGAACATCCGGGCGGTCCCGGGGGCCTCGGCCCGCCAGGGCAGGATCTGGAAGGTGCCCGGATCGGGCTTGGCGATCATGTCGGACTCGTAGACGCGGGCGAAGCCCTCGATCGCCGAGCCGTCGAAGCCGATCCCCTCGTCGAACGCCTGCTCAAGCTCGGCGGGCGCGACGGCGACGGACTTGAGGAAGCCGAGTACGTCGGTGAACCACAGCCGCACGAACCGGATGTCGCGCTCCTCGAGCGTGCGGAGCACGAATTCCTGCTGCTTATCCATAGTCACCCATCCTCGCTGGTCAGGCTGCCCGACCGCACCCCGCGGGGGCCATCGCGTCAGATCAGCATCCCACCACACGGTTTCCGGAAGATTGCGTACGCGGGTCCGGACTCCGCGCGTCCAGTACACCATGGGGAACGGCACGGGCAGGAGGGACCAAGGGCCGGGTGCGTGCCCGGCGGCCGCCCTGCCGGGGCGCTGCCTGCCGGGCCGGGTTTCCGGGAGCCGGAGAACCCGGGAACCCTGGAAAGACGTCAGCCGCGGTCCGGCAGTGGGGGATACCGGACCGCGGCTGGGTGTTGCCGGGGCCCCCGTGCTCGCGGCCCCCGGCCGTGTGGTCTTGGGTCACTCGGCGGTCATTCGAAGCTCAACACAGCGGCAGGGGCGGAGCAAGAGAACCCGGAGAAGGCACAGCTGCGGAGCTTACGGGCCATTCCCCACAGCTCGGACACCGCTTCCGTCGGCCGTGCCGGCCACTTCGCCGCCCGCGCCCGACGGCTGCGAGACCCATCCGAGGCTCGCCGCGCGCATCCCCAGCTGGAAGCGCGTACCCGCGCCGAGGCGTTCCATCAGACCACTCAGGCGGCGCTGGAAGGTGCGGTAGCTGACGCCGAGTTGGCGCGCCATCACCTGGTCCGTCAGGCCCGTCGTCAGCAGCGCCAGCAGCCGGACCTCGTCCGGGGTCGGGGCGTCTCCCGCGCCGTGCGGGCGGCCCGCCACGTACGCGGAGAGCGGCAGCGCCCGCGCCCACAGCACCTCGAAGAACTCGCACAGCGCGTCCAGCAGCCCCGAGGGGTGCACCACCACGCTGCTGGCCATCTCGTGCGGCGCGGAACGCAGCGGGATGAGGGCGACCCTGTCGTCCGCGACCAGCAGCTTCGTCGGCGTATCGGCCATCACCCTGGCCTCCTCGCCCAGTTCGGCGCACGCCTCGATGTCGGTGTCGATGCGGTGGAAGGTCGCCAGCCCGTTGGTGTCGTAGATGACGCGGTAGCCGATGCCACGCCGCATGGTCTTCGCCTGCACCGGCATCATCCCCGTCTTGGGGTCCAGCCGGTCCGGGTCGCTGTTGGCGTACGGGGGCCGGTCGATGCCCCGTATCTGGTGGCGTGCGCTGTGCTGCAACTGGTCGACCTGCTGGATCACGGCCGCCCGGCCGGTGACGATCTCCACCAGGTCGCCGGGGTCACGGGCGGCGGCGTTGGTGCGGAAGCGGGTGGCCAGCAGCTGGACGTGGCGGCGGGTGCGGTGAATGGCCTCCTCACGGGCCAGCAGCAGCGTCTCGAAGGCGACCTCGGGCGCCACCGGCAGGAACCGCTCCTCCCCCCGCCGCTCCCCCGGATACCGGCCCGCCAGGCCCGACTTCTCCAGCGCGGCGAGGGTCTCGCGCACCCGCGCGGCGCTCAGCCCGAGCGCCGCACGGAGCTCGGGGACGGTGACGGCGCCGTCGACGAGCGCCTCGTACATCTGCTGCTGGACAGGTTCGAGACCGAGTGCGTCCAACATGTGCGTCCCCTTGTGCGGTGGCGAGTTCACGTCACTGACCGATGCCCGCCAGGCAGGCGGCGAATCCAGTACAGCACGTATCGAAATAGTGCGGATACCCTTCAGTAGCAGAGCCTGACCGCCGTATCCGGCCGTTCGGCGCCCGCCGGCGCCCGTGAGCGCCCGCGCCCCGCATCGCGTCAGACAGACGATTACAGTGGGAGCCGTGCCTCACCTACGTCTCGCCCTGAACCAGATCGACTCCACCGTCGGCGACCTCGACGGCAACGCCGAAGCGGTCCTGCACTGGACCCGGCGCTCCGTCGAGCGGGGAGCGCACCTCGTCGCGTTTCCCGAGATGATGCTGACCGGCTATCCCGTCGAGGACCTGGCGCTGCGGTCCTCGTTCGTGCACGCCAGCCGGGCCGCGCTGCGCGCGCTGGCAGGGCGGCTGTCCGACGAGGGCTTCGGCGAGGTCCCCGTCGTGGTCGGCTACCTCGACCGCGCCGAGCAGGCCCGCCCCGGCTACGCCCGCCCGGCGGGTGCCCCGCAGAACGCCGCCGCCGTACTGCACCGCGGCGAGGTGGCGCTGACCTTCGCCAAGCACCATCTGCCCAACTTCGGCGTCTTCGACGAGTTCCGCTACTTCGTGCCGGGCGAGACCCTCCCCGTCGTACGCGTGCACGGCGTCGACGTCGCGCTGGCCATCTGCGAGGACCTGTGGCAGGACGGCGGCCGGGTGCCGGCCGCCCGTACGGCCGGCGCCGGACTCCTGCTCTCCGTCAACGCCTCCCCCTACGAGCGCGACAAGCGCGACACCCGGCTGGAGCTGGTGCGCAAGCGCGCCCAGGAGGCCGGCTGCACCACCGCCTATCTGGCGATGACGGGCGGCCAGGACGAGCTGGTATTCGACGGCGACTCGATCGTCGTCGACGCCCGTGGTGAAGTGCTCGCGCGGGCACCGCAGTTCGAGGAGGACTGCGTCGTACTCGACCTGGAGCTGCCCGCCGCGGCGGACACCCCGCCCGCCGGCACGGTCGACGACGGGCTGCGCGTCGAGCACGTCACGCTGTCGCCCGACCCGCTGCCCGCCTGCGAGCCGGAGTTCACCGGGAGCGAGGCGCGGCGACTGGAGGACGACGAGGAGATCTACACCGCCCTCGTCGTCGGCCTGCGCGCGTACGCCGCCAAGAACGGCTTCCGCTCGGTGATCTTCGGCCTCTCCGGCGGCATCGACTCCGCCCTCGTCGCCGCCATCGCCTGCGACGCTCTCGGCCCCGAAAACGTCTACGCCGTCTCGATGCCCTCCCGCTACTCCTCGGAGCACTCCAAGGACGACGCCGCCGAGATGGCCCGCCGCACGGGGCTCAACTACCGCACGGTGCCCATCGGTCCGATGTTCGACGCCTTCATGGAGGCCGTCGAACTCACCGGTGTCTCGGAGGAGAACCTCCAGTCACGGCTGCGTGGTGTGACGTTGATGGGCCTGTCCAACCAGGAGGGGCACATCGTGCTCGCGCCGGGCAACAAGTCCGAGCTGGCGTGCGGCTATTCGACGCTCTACGGCGACTCTGTCGGCGCGTACGGACCCATCAAGGACGTCTACAAGACCAACGTCTTCCGGCTGGCGAAGTGGCGTAACCGCGCCGCGGCCGAGCGTGGCGACACCCCGCCGATCCCCGAGAACAGCATCACCAAGCCGCCCAGCGCGGAACTGCGCCCCGGCCAGGTCGACTCGGACTCCCTGCCGGACTACGACGTGCTGGACCGCATCCTGAAGCTGTACGTCGACGGGGACGTGGGCCGCGAAGGCATCATCGAGCACGGCTTCGACCCCGACGTCGTCACACGTGTGCTGCGGATGACGGACGCCGCGGAGTACAAGCGCCGTCAGTACCCGCCGGGCACGAAGATCTCCGCCAAGGGCTTCGGCAAGGACCGCCGCCTGCCCATCACCAACCGCTGGCGCGAGGCCGCCGTGGAGCAGTGAGGCGACTCCCCGAACTCCCTGCGCCACGCGGGGACTTCGGGGACTTCTGCGACTTCTGGCGACTCGTACCGTGAGTCGGCGGATCTCACCGCCTCGGCCTGACCCGGCTCACGGACCGTACGGGCGGGGCCGGGGACGGCGACTCACGGCAGCGTCTGGATGCGC